>NZ_JAVJQP010000066.1:0-3557 GCF_040218875.1 Coleofasciculus sp. D1-CHI-01 | reverse complement strand
ACCTGATTTGACAAGAGTCAAGTCAACAAACAAATTACCCTAATCTAGGATAGGCATAGTTTTTGCACAAGCTTAATTTTTTGTCAATGCCGAAGTTTTAGAGTTTACCCACTCAGATTTTGTACACAATCTAGTACATATTCTTCTATGCATCGCTTCCTAGTCCTTTTCTTAATCGTCCAATTGCTTACTCAGAGTACTGTGTGGCTGCTCATTTGGATACTGAGTTACCAAAATGAGCGATCGGTGAGTCCGGATACTTCTGTGCTGTTTGTGCAAACCAGGAACCATCCCCATCTGGACAACCAGAAATGGTATAAAAATCCTGGGGAACATCCTCTCGCTCCAGAATTGCCTCTTTCAACCCATCTCGAAAAACCGTTTTTCCTGTATTGGGAGCGCCGCATAGCACTACTTTCACCGTCTGACAGGGGTCACGCTCCAGATCAACCCGGTCTCCCACCTGGTAATCTGGAGTATGACTAATCGTGATAATATAGCGGTCTAAACCGCGATCGCCTATTTTCGGATCAAAGACTGCGATCGCACTATAGCGATGAGCCAGTTCCAGTGCGATAACATAAGAGGCTAACACCGTTGAACGTCCATTGATTTTCAGCAGTTTCCCGCCTGTTAATTGCCCCGAATTAATTAATTCCTGTAACTGCGCCTTGACATCGCGGACAATTTGATCACCATCTACTTGCACCGCATTATTAATCTCTACTCTCAGAACATCTCCTTCCCAACGGACAAAAAATGAAGGAGTCGATAATTCAGCCGAACGCTTAACCTCTGTCACTTCCCCAGTCTGAAAATCAATGCGGCTAGCCAAGGGATACTCTGGTGTCGTACTACTCACCACCACATACGCCCCCAACCGTGTATCCGCCACTGCAACCACTCGATACAGATGCGCCACCTCATGAGCCAGGGTATAACTCGCCCCCACTGAAATCCGCCCATTAATCTTGAGCAGATTCCCCCCGGAAAGTTCTCCAGAAGCAATCATTTGCCTCACACGAGTCTGCACATCTTGCACGATGACATCGCCAGCAGCCGGAATCGGCTTCTCTTCATCGGTTTTAGCAAAATCCACTTTGAGAGTATCGCCTTCAAGGTGTATTGAATAAGCCATGATTCGGTATTCCTGATTAATCGGTGTAACGACTAAGCCTGACATAGGTTAACCTTCCTTTTTGAATTGACTCCACTATGGCAGGCAGTAAGAAAAGGGGTCTTCCAACTTCTTAACAGACAACACGCTCGGTGTGTCACAGGCAAAAGTAAGGGTTTGAGGGTTCAAAAGATTGTACAGGGTACAGAATTTACGTTTAGACACTAGGGATGCTCTTCAAAATCGACAGATTTGAGCAATTTATTCCAAGCATCGGCGACATCCTGATCATCAGGAAGTTCACGCCACATTTCTATTAAAGTGCCTAAAGTCTCGTACCAAATTCGCTGTTTTGTGGAGAAATACTGGGTTAACATTCCCAAAATATGAGTCAGTGTATTGGTCTAGGAAAGACGCGGGTACCATTGGTGACAAGTTAAGCCTGTATGCCAGTTGTCAAGGGAGGCTTTGCATCTTGCTCGCTGCATTGAGCATCTTGCTCCCCTCTTGCTCCCCTCTCCCTTGCCATAAAAGCGAAGCATCCTTAGTCCTCCCTCCTCGCAGGGGGGAACGAGAGGGGTTGGGATAGGGGCTGGGGGTGAGGGGTTGAGCTTAAGTTGACACGGGTGGATATTATCTTGCCCTTACCATAAAGGGCGAAGGTTTGTTCAACCAGAGCATTGCTATTTTCAGCATCTACACAGCACGCCACATAAAAAAAAGGCTCTTGCGTTTCAACAAGAGCCTTCAAGCCTATTAAGTTTCAGTGGATGAAATGAACCAATCTAGTCAAGATCACCCATAAACAATACTGGCTCACTCTCACGGTCAATACCTTTTTCAAATCCAGCAACCGCCGCACGAGCGCGACCTGCATGCCAGAGGTGACCGATTAAGAAGAAGAATCCTAAGATAAAGTGAGCCGCCGCCAACCATGCACGGGGGTTAACGTAGTTAAACCCGTTCATTTCTGTGATGATGCCACCAACGGAGTTGATAGAACCGTTCGGTGCATGGGTCATGTACTCAGCCGCACGGCGTAATTGCCAAGGCTGAATATCATTTCTCAGCTTGTCTACATCCAGTCCGTTAGGACCACGTAGCGGCTCTAACCAAGGACCTTGGAAGTCCCAGAAGCGCATGGTTTCACCACCGAAGATGATTTCTCCAGTCGGAGAGCGCATCAGGTATTTACCTAGACCCGTTGGACCTTGAGCAGAAGCAATATTTGCCCCTAACCGTTGGTCACGGGCTAAGAAAACGAAGGACTGAGCCTGAGATGCTTCAGCGTTGGTTGGACCATAAAATTCGCTGGGATAAGCGGTGTTATTGAACCAAACAAACGACGCCGCGATAAAGCCCATCAGGGACAACGCACCTAAGCTGTAGGAAAGATAGGCTTCTCCAGACCAGATAAAGGCGCGACGTGCCCAACCGAAGGGCTTGGTGAGAATGTGGAAGATACCGCCAGAAATACAGATCAGACCGATCCAGATATGTCCGCCGATAATATCTTCCATGTTGTTGACGCCGATAATCCAACCTTCTCCACCAAAAGGAGAGGTAGTTAGATAACCGAAGATCACCGCTGGATTCAGCGTTGGGTTGTTGATGATCCGCACGTCACCGCCGCCGGGTGCCCAAGAATCATAAACACCACCCACAAACATGGCTTTGATTACGAGCAGTAAAGCACCTAGACCTAGGACGATCAGGTGGAACCCGATGATTGTGGTCATCTTGTTCTTATCTTTCCAGTCGTAACCAAAGAAGGCGGAGTACTCTTCTAAGGTTTCTGGACCACGAACGGCGTGATAGATACCGCCTAAACCCAGAACGGCAGAGGAAATGATGTGCAGCACCCCGACGACAAAGTAAGGGAATGTGTCAATCACTTCACCACCGGGACCTACACCCCAACCTAGGGTAGCTAGGTGAGGTAAAAGAATTGCGCCCTGTTCATACATGGGCTTTTCGGGAATAAAGTGGGCAACTTCAAATAAAGTCATTGCCCCAGCCCAGAAGACAATTAGTCCAGCATGGGCAACATGAGCCCCCAGTAATTTACCGGAGAGATTGATCAAACGGGCATTACCCGCCCACCAGGCAAAACCTGATGATTGTTGGTCGCGGTTTCCCGCCACCATGGAACTACTAGAGAGCGTTACCACGGGGTAGAACCTCCTCAGGGAATACAAACTTCTGATGTGGTTGGTCTTGAGGCGCCAGCCAAGCCCGGACTCCTTCGTTGAGCAGAATGTTCTTGGTGTAGAATGTCTCAAATTCGGGGTCTTCTGCCGCCCGGATTTCCTGGGACACGAAGTCATACGCCCGCAGGTTTACCGCTAAGCCAATCACACCCACTGAACTCATCCACAAGCCTGTCACGGGGACAAACAACATGAAGAAGTGCAGCCAGCGCTTATTGGAAAAGGCAATC
>NZ_JAVJQP010000064.1:0-47258 GCF_040218875.1 Coleofasciculus sp. D1-CHI-01 | reverse complement strand
GATTGGAAATCGCAGCTACACAAACAAAGTCCGCCTGCGCCGACTAAATTAATTGCGTTATCGTAAACCCAATCTGTAGGGGCGGGTTTAGGGACTAACCTATCAAAACATAACCGATAACTTTCGTACAAAACCCGCCCTCCCCCAGCCTTGGCGATTAGACAGCCCTGGCGATTGGAAATCGCAGCTACACAAACAAAGTCCGCCTGCGCGGACTAAATTAATTGCGTTATCGTCAACCCAATCTGTAGGGGCGGGTTTAGGAACTAACCTATCAAAACATAACCAATAACTTTCGTACAAAACCCGCCCTCCCCCAGCCCTGGCGATTAGACAGCCCTGGCGATTAGACAGCCCTGGCGATTAGAAATCGCAGCTACACAAACAAAGTCCGCCTGCGCGGACTAAATTAATTGCGTTATCGTCAACCCAATCTGTAGGGGCGGGTTTAGGAACTAACCTATCAAAACATAACCGATAACTTTCCTACAAAACCCGCCCTCCCCCAGCCTTGGCGATTAGACAGCCCTGGCGATTAGACAGCCCTACACAAACAAAGTCCGCCTGCGCGGACTAAATTAATCGGGTTATCGTCAACCCAATCTGTAGGGGCGGGTTTAGGGACTAACCTATCAAAACATAACCGATAACTTTCGTACAAAACCCGCCCTCCCCAGCCGATGGTGGGAATTGAGGTGTAACGATGAAGAAATGCGATCGCGTCTTTCCAGTCTGTTGTCTGAATAGTAGAATGGGTCAGTATTTAAACGGCTCATGAATTTGGCGCGTCTGGTGACGGATCGGGTGGGGAAAGCAATAGCAGTTGCTTTAATGCTTCTGGAATGTTAATTGCTGTTTCTAATCCTTGCACGTTTTGCCATTGAGTATATTCATCCCAGGTAATACCGTCTAGATTAGCCTTGCTGAAGTTAGCGTCGCTGAGGTTAGTGTCGTTGAGGTTGGCTTCCTTAAGATTAGCGTCGCTGAGGTTGGCGTCGCTGAGGTTAGCGTTGTTAAAGTCGGCACCCCAGAGGTCTGCTTTACTAAGGTTGGCATCGCTAAAGTTGGCAAGGCTAAGGTTAGCGTTGCTGAGGTTGACGCCAATGAGGTTGGCGTCGCTAAAGTTGGCACGGCTGAGGTCGGTACGGCTGAGGTCTGCACCTGTGAAGTCTGCATTTTTGATGTCGGCGCGGCTGAAATCTGCACCTGTGAAGTCTGCGTTTTTGAGGTTGGCACTGCTGAGAAATTGGCTAACTGTATTTGCAAAGGTGTTAAGGTCAAAGCTATTGCTATAACTAATAATGCGAAGTAATTGAGTTGGCTCAAAACTGTCACTATCTGGCTGACCACAGGGATTAAAGCTAATCTTACCCTTCAGTTCATCCCTGTTCTGAGCGTAACGATTCAATACTAAAAGCAGAATCATCACATTTATCCCAGCATAGATATCCACCTCTCGCAGTCCCATCAAACTACCATACTTTCGCAAGTGCAGCATCTTTTTCTGAGGCAGATTACTCGTAGGTTCTGCATTAATAAACTCCCCATTACACCAATCCAGGTAGAACTCTTCCAAACGCTGGAATAATTGCAAAAATTCTTCGTGACTGACATCAAGCAACGCCATCACATACTCGACAATTTCCCAAGTCAGTCCCCCATAACCCAGTAAGTCGTACACTTCCTCAGCTAACTTTTCCCTGCTAACCAGAAAACCTCCACGTCTGCGGCGCGGTTCAACCCACTCTTTCAAACTTTCAACTAACCGCTGAGCGCATAAAAACTCAGCAAAACTTTTATGGACAAACTCCACCGCACCTTCGGTGGCGTCAGCAGCAGAAGCGGGTCGTAAATAAAACGCTGCTAGCGCATTTCTCAACGGATTATCGCCAATGCGTTCTCGTGCTTTTTCTAACAATTTACTGGCTTGATCATCTCCCTTGAGACGTTCCTCAATCATACGAATTGAAGTCCACTCTCCACCCGATTGGGTAACACATAACCCCGCTTCAGTGAGAATGCGCCGCAAGTCATCTGTCTCCTGTTCAGTAAGTTCCAAATTCAGGTCTTCAGAACGCTGCTGAGTCAGTACCCAATCTAAAGCCTTTTGATAAATCAAGACTTTAGCATCAGCGCGGCTGGTTCCCTCAAACATTTCTAAGGATAGTTCCCCATCCCGATGCATCGCAGCTAAAAGGTAAAGCAATAGCGGTTCTCGCGCCAATTCCTTCACCCGTTCTGGGCAGTTTTCAGCCTGTAAAAATTCCCAAAATACGTTAGCTTTATCCTCACCCACTAAATTTGACCATTTCTCCAACCATTGCTGCTGGATTTGGTCATTCATGAGGGCAATTTCTACCCGTTCTAAATTTCGAGGTAGAAATTGTTCAATCCCATGTAAAGCTAATTCTCGACCCGTGACTAAAAACCGATGTCCCAGTTGGGGATTTTGCTGACAACTGGTTTGAAAATTTCCCACCTGTTTGAGAAACTTTTCAATCCCGCCTGTGGTTCTTCCCTCCATTCGCAATTCATCAAATCCATCCAGGACGAATAAAAATCGGGTATTGCGGTCAGTTAACCAGCCATCATCACTCTTAACAAAATCTGCCTTAACCGCAGCGCGGAGGGTATTTTCGATATTGTTTTCAAAGGCGTCAATATCCCGGAGTCGAATCAGAATCGGTGTCCAGATGGGATGAAGATGTTCTCGCACCCAATTGGCAAACATCCGACAAAAGACACTTTTTCCCCGTCCGGGTCCCGCTTGAATGAATAGGACTTGACCGTTTTTATCCGGATTCGTAAGCTGATTTTTTGCCCACTGTTCTAAAGTAACCGGGTCTGCTTTTTTATCAACTTTGCCATTTTTATCGACTAACTGGGCTTCCAGAGGCACATAGATATCGGGAAGCGTGAAATTCTCACCCAATACCTTCCACTGGGTTTGTAATAGAGAATTACTGGTATGAGGAGATATCTGTTCCGTTAAATAGGATTCAATGCTGCTATATTTTTTAGTGGCTTGGGTTTCCCGTGCGGCGGTGCGGGTTAATTGTAGAGGTTGGGTAATCGTCTCTGACTCGTAGAAAAGTAGCTGATCAATTATCGGATAGATTCCCCAGGCTACCCATCCGGTTACAATAGAAATACTGTACTGATCTAATCCTGCTTGTTTTAAGTATTCTGATAATTGTTGATTTAACGCCTGTCCTAACCGGGATTTGGGAAAATAGGTTAAAGCGTCTTCAATTAATTTCTGGTCAAGTTGAAATTCTCCAAGTTGTTCCAATTGTGATTTAGCCGCTTGATTTGATATCCCAGAACCGATTTTTTGCTGTAGCCAATCATTCTCACGCACCAATGTATCGAAACGTTCCAGATACGCTAAAGGAAACGCGATCGCAGCCCACTCTTCTAAGCTTGTCTTGCCCTTAACCTTATCACGATACAGGTTCACCCCTTTGCGAGTAAGCCCCACAAACGACAACCCAGCCGGGATCACCGCCACAGGTGCGGCTGGCGTTCCCAATAAACCTAACGCGATCGCTAATTCTAACCCCGCTTTGGAAACCTCTGCGCCAGCCTCGGTAATTTCTCCCGGTTTCCCTAAATCCCGGATATCCGTATTGAGAAGCTGCCAAACCTGCTTAAATTTGTTCACCGTCACTCAGGCATTAGACTCTCCCTTACACAATAACCTGAAAGTTCGTAATTGCGCTTGTAGTTGCGCTTGTAGTTGCGCTTTAGCGCCATAAACGCCTGTCACCCACCACAAACCTTTATAGCACTACGCATTGAGGTTAGAAAAATACAATTAGGTAACAAGGCAACAGGCAACAGGGAAATATGCTAACGTATCCCCGTAGTGCTATAAATCTAATTACGCTGACTTAAGCCGCACATTGCAAACTAGGACGCCAGGAAATAAATTTCTTATCTTTAAGCTTAAGTAAGAATCGAGCTTACTGAGTAAATCTTGCTAACCCGTTTTAACGGGTTTAAGCTTTTAGCCGGAACTTTAGTTCCAGGCTTAATGGGCTTTAGCCCTTACTATTCCTGAATTTCGCTAGTATAATGCAGCTTAATAAAACTATCAAAGGAATACCAAGCTAAAACATACCAAGGAATCACTTCTATCATCAATCCCTTAACGATTAATTGCCTTATCGCTAAAACACTAAATCCCAGCGGAATCAAAAATCTTATATCAACCTTACCATCTGTTGCCCGTCTCACACGGCGATTGAAATCAGTGACAGCATAAGTTACACTCGCCGCCGCATCAGATTGACCATTTACCGAATGTCTCGGTTCTTGTTCAGGAATTGGGCTGAATGTAACTCCTAAATCCTGCAAAATCGCCCAAACTCCCTCGAAGTTAATGTAATCTTGGGCGTAAAAAATAGTAATACTGCCACTGTGGATATTACCTCGTACCCGATAAATCTCTAGACGTTCATTTAACAGCTTGATCAGCGGTTCAATGTCCTCAGATTGGCGATACTCTGGAGCTACCCGCAATCGCACTCGCCCTGGTGTTTGACTGATCAGTTCAGCATAAATGGATGAAGCACCGCTTTCTGGCGTAGTTTCCTTCAGTTTTGGCATTTTGGAATTATTGGTGATAATCATAATGAATTATCAATTATGAATTGTGCATCATGAATTGTAGAGACGTTGCATGCAACGTCTCTACAGGGTTAATGGAAATTAACCTTCACGATTCGGCGCGGGTTCCAATTCGGCTTGGCTTTTTTGTTCAGCCAATTCTGCCTTTGCTTCTGCCACGATGTCTTCAAAAACTTCACCAGATTCTGAGATCATCCCTTTACCTTTTTCGTAAAAGACAATTCCACCTTTGACCATCGCTTTGGCAACAGGTTTCCCCACCTTGACAGCAGCCGGAATCAGCAACGGCGCAGCAACAACGGCACCAATACCCGCCACAACACCGGGAACCCCCAGATCTTCAAACAGATCAGTTATTTTAAACGCCATAATGTACCTCCTTCATTCAAAAAACTTTTCCGGAACTGTTATTCTAACAACCTACCTAGGAAAATGCATGATCCTAGGGATACAGTGTTAATTCGTTTCCGGATGATTAGACACTTTGACAATGCTATTCTCGTCTTGTTCCGTCGCTAGTTCTGCCTTACTTTGCGCCACTAAATCACCAAAGGTTTCGCCAGCTTCCGCCATGACAATTTTGCTCTTTTCATAGAAGACAATGCCACCTTTAATCGCAGCTTTGGCAACAGGTTTGCCTGCTTTCGCCAACGCCGGACCAAAAATTGGTGCAAGAACAACAGCACCAACACCGATAAGAACACCGGGAATACCAATGTCTTCGACTAAATCTTCGAGATTGAATAAACTCATAAAACACCTCCAAACGTAGATTGAAAATTTTTAGGTTGAGATAACAGGGAAAGAGGGAAACCTGGTTGTAGGGGCGGGTTTTACCGATAACGTTCTGTCGTGTCTCTAACTTAACTAAACCCGCCCTTCTACGGAATCAGGGGAGATGGGGCGGGTTTAGTCACATCCGGGTGACAACATCAGATAATAATGAAACCCGCCCCTACAGTCGGAAAAACTCCAATTAATCGCTAGCAACTTCAACCTCAATCGCCGCTTTATCCCCCTTGAGTGCAGGGCGTAATCCGTTGACGCCAGCGATGACACTAGAGCCATTATTAATTAAAGTTGCCGTCATCGGATTTAATCCCACCGTTGCCGCGATCGCTAAACCCGATAAATTAGGTACAGCGACAATATTGGTATTCTGGCGGATAATCTCTTTAGCATTCCGGGCGATGGCAATGGCTTCGACTAAACCCTGCAAGTTATTCTGCATCAACACCACATCAGCGGTTTCGCGGGCAATATCTGATCCATCTCGGAAGGATACCGATACATCAGCATAAGCTAATGCGGCTGAATCATTCAGTCCATCGCCAACAAACGCCACCGTTTTCCCCGCTTCATGTAACTGCTGCACCACTTCGGCTTTGCGTTGGGGGAAGGCTTCGGCGTGGGTATGACTGGGAGGAATATTTAATTGAGCCGCCACAGTCGCCGCCCGTTGACAATTATCCCCAGTTAGGATATGAATTTCCGCCCCAATTTCGTCCCGCAACATGGCAATCACTTCGGCACTTTCTGGGCGCAAGGGATCGGTATATTGCAATACCCCCAGCAGTCTGCCATTACTTGCCACATAAATTGTTGGATATCCGGTTGTCTTTACTTCAGGATGGGCGGTATAGAATGACTCTAGGTCAATTCCCTCTTTCACCAAGAAGCGTTCGCTCCCCACTAACACCGTCTGTCCTTCAATTTGCGCCTGAATCCCTAAACCGACTTGGTAATCCCACTCACCGCGCTGGGGTATAATCACCTCCTGATAATTGGCGTAACGGATCACGGCTTCCGCAACCGGGTGGGTAATCCGTTGTTCTGCTGCTGCTGCAAGTCGCAGCACATCTAATTCAGAAATGGCGGGATCAGCGGTTTTAATCCCAATCATTGCCACATCGCCCTGTGTCAATGTCCCCGTCTTATCAAAAACGATCGCATCCACTCGCGCTAACTGTTCTAACGCCCGCCCACTCCGCAATAGAATCCCTTGACGTGCTGCACTTAACATCGCCGCCATTACAGTAGTGGGTACCGATACCCGAATCCCGGTGGCAAAGTCAATGGTTAAAATCGACGCCGCCCTCGCCGCATTCCGAGTTAGAGCAAAGATGACCCCACCTAATAATAAAGTCGGCAGTACCATGCGATCGGCAATTTTCGCGGCATAGTTTTCTACACGAGTATCATGAACTGGGGCATCTTGCAGTAATTTCAGGGTTCGTCCTGCCAGGGTATCTGCACCAATGCGTTCGGCTAAAATATACAGTTGTCCTTCCCGTACCAATGTGGAGGCATAAACGCTATCCCCCTCACTTCGCACCACGGGCATGGCTTCACCCGTGAGTTTTTGCTCATCAATCAGGGCTTTACCTTGGAGAATCTGCCCATCAACGGGAATCTGATTCCCCGGATAAACAATCACCGTATCTTCTGGCTGTACCTGCTCAATCGGAATTTGTTGTTTTTCGCCATTCCGTTCCACCCAAACAACCTGCGCCAAGGAACGGAGTAAGTCTAAGGTTTGACTGTGAGAGGAACGCGCCGTGCGTTCTCGAATTGACTCACCCAGTTCAATTAGCCCCAACATACTACAGGAGGTGAGGAAGTGGCGTTGAGCAGTAATAATTGTAATCGCCGTTAGATCCAGAAAATCCACATTGAGACGACGTTCATTTATAATACTTTCGATCGCCCGTCGAGCCACAGGTATTGTTGCTAGTGCGATTGTCCCGCCGACAATTAAAGGATGGAACGATAACCCCAATGGACCACTAATCAGAGAAATCAGTGTGGCTAACGTCGGTAATTTTAATCTAGACCAATTTCCGGGTTCCGGTGACTTCTCTGGCTGCGTCGGATTCTCTGGAATCGTTAGCGCCGCATTAGTAGCAAGCTGTATCAGTTTCCCTAACCGGGAACGCATCTGGCTATCGGGTTCACTGGGCAGATAGCGAATCACCACCGATGCGGCGGCTGGTTTTAACCGCACAGACGTAACTTGGGGTTCTGCTGCCAAAAGCCTTTGCAGCCGTTGAGCATAGTTAGAATCATGAGCAATGCGCGGAATCCGAAACCGCACTCGTCCAGGTGTTGAGTGAACCACTCGATAGGTTACCTGAAACTGTCGTGTTTTTGGCTTTGTCTGCTTAACAACAGTTGGCGATTTGCGTTCCATGGCTGCTGTCTGTTTCTGGGAAACATTGCCAGATGTCAAAAGCACTTGCTTCATTTTCACCACCCTCTCTTTCTGTCAATACAATTTATTTTGGTGAGCAATATAGGGAGCGATCGCAACTGGGATTAAACGCCTACGATTGGCATTTTTGCCATCAATCTGAGCAGGGTGGAAAGCGCTGCTGACTTAAATTCCAACCAAGGATTCACTGAAGTTGCGATCGCGGATTGAGCGTCTTCCGTTGGTTCTGATGTATTAGCTACAGAATCATCAGTGTTGGCGGGTTGTACATCCTGATCAACAGAACTCTCCCCAGCCTCCTCACTGCTGTGATCCTCTTCTTCTACCTGCACCGGAGGAGTCAACGAATTCGCCTCGGCTGAACTTGTCTCCGGTGGCGGCAAATCCGGCTCGGCTATCTCCTCAGTTTTTTGGCTCTCAGACGTGCCATGGCACGTCTCTACATCTTCTGCTCCCCGGCTCCCCGTCTCTCTGGAGTCAGGATTAGCAGCGATTTGAATCAGACTAATGAAATGTAACCCAGCTTCCGCTTCGGAAACCTGCATTGGGTTGTAGGTGATCACCACCGATGCGACGGTGCTGTTGCAGCGCATCTGGGTAATCCAATCATCCTTTTTAACTAAAGATTGCAATCGGCGCAGATAGGCTGAATCTTCGGTAACTTTAGGAACACAAAAACGCATCCGTCCAGGAACCGCATGAACTAAGCGATAGACAACCGTTGAATTGGCATCAAATGCAACGGTTGACTGCTTGCCATTCTGCTGATCAGGTGTAGCATTTGGAATATAATGTCCGTTTAAATCAGCATTGTTTCTTTCTGCTTTGCCACCTTGCTTCTGACCTTCTGCCCTCTGCTCCTTGACGTTGTTCGAGGGTATGCTTTTACCCTCTGCCTTCCCTTCTGCCTCACCTTTTGCCAAATCCAAGTTCTGCATAATCTGACGGACGACATTGGCTATCAGTAGATAAACTGCAATTGACCGCCATCCTTGAAGTCCCAGTTGCCTTGTCATCAATAGTCCAATCAATAAGGGAATGAAGGATTGAAGCTGAGTTCCCGCTTTTTTCCAAGCCTCTGCGTCTAAAGGTTCCGTACTCTGGGGCTGTTTAATTTCGGCAATTTCTAAATCCCCCAGAATCTTAAATAGTTGAGCTAGAGATAACTGATTCGTATCAAAGGTAACGAGTAAACTTCCGATTTGTTCATTGGTTCGTATCTCTCGCACGCCGACCTGCTTTCGCAGCTGGGGCGTCACCGCTTTTAATACGGTTCCGGGTTCCTCTCCTAAGACTCGGAGTCTTAGACGACCAGGAACAACATGTAAAATTTCGACCTCCCGCTCTGGGCGAGGTGAAACCACACCAACCATTGGCATTGACCCTCGTAACAGTAGTGTGGAGTTTCTCTGGTTAAGAACAGGTTAACCTCCACATTTAAGCATACACCCTATTTGGAAATTTTATCTGAAAAAAAGATTATGAATGTTAGAAAATTTCTTAACCTAACCTTATAGTCTATGTATACAGGAATACATTCATTGAATTGTCGCTTCAAATTTTGGATGATATAAGCTTGGCTGATTCATTGGTTGAGCCTTAACCCGCCTTGGGTTAAAGCTCGTTCCTCGCTATAGCGAAGGCTTCACGCTGTAGGGGGGAACAAAAGTTACGTTGGCTCTTGACCAAAACTTCATCAAGTTATCATGATTTCTTTATCCAATCTTCATAAAAAATAAGGCAAAAGTTTATAAAATTAAGTTAAATTAAAAAATACACTGGCTAAAAAATAAATTGTTCAAGAATGAAGATTAATGCGGTTTAATCCCTGCCAGATTTAATTGGATTTTTGGAACTCGGCTTCTTGGCAGACATATCCAAGATTGTTGTCGAGTCAAGACAATTCTAGATAATCCACTATCAAAAGACACACTTGGAGAAAGTCGATGAATTACATTTTTGGAACCTATGGTGATGATTTGCTTGAAGGCACATTCAATGATGATGTCATTTTTGGTGGTGAGGGAGCAAATAGGATTAAAGCTAAAGGTGGTGATAATCTAATTTATGGCGGTTCCGATCAGGACACAATTACCACAGGTTCTGGCAATGACACCATTTATGCCAATGAAGGGGTCAATATAATTGATGCTGGAGATGGTGACAATTTGATTTATAGTGGCTCTGGAAATGATACGATTACCACGGGTTCTGGTGATGATACCATTTACGCGGGTGAAGGGGTAAACACGATTAATACCGGAGATGGAAATGACATTATTTACAGTGGTTCAGGTGATGATTTAATTAATGCAGGTAGAGGTCAAAATCAAATCTGGCTGGGCGGTGGACAGAATACCATTAGCTTAGAAATGTGGGGATCTAGTGAGATTAATAACTTTAACCCCTATCAAGACCAAATTGACTTGGGACTCTCCGAGCTACGCGGCGTAGTTTTGATCGGACAAGGCAATGATACAATGATCGGTTTAGGTAATTATGCGATTATGGCAACGCTGCAGAATGTTGATGTTCAGACTGTAGCGGCTCATTCCACTGATATTTTTGGCGCGGAACTTACTATGTTTTCCAGTTAATCCTGTCCAGCGATCATCAGTCATCATACCCAATCCGGGTTCCGGGTTGACGATCCCCTTTTATGCCAACCTTGTAGAGACGTTGCATGCAACGTCTCTACAGGTATATTTTGATACCTACAAAAATTAGAATATGAATCGGACATCTCGCGATCGCGCCCAATGACGCCCCAATGACGCCCCAATGACGCTGAGTGGCACTCAAGAAACCCAAGCGTGAGAGATCGCTGGGTGGAAGTAGGTTGCATGTACACTCTTCATTCAGATTAGCGCATTATGCTTCTAAATAAACCTTTGCCGCTTAAATTTACGTTTTTTAATATACTGACAGCAATAAATTTACCAAAGCTTAATTCTACAATTAAAGATTAATTAATTGACTGATAAGTGAAGGTTATCAGCAATTTTCATGAGAAGACTAGACAGATTGTAAACAAAATGTTATAAATATTAATTAAGCGCAATACATACGATAGTAAATACTCAAATATTGACAGGGTGTTATCTGAAACACGAGGATTGTCCTTTACCTATAGACTTCCAATGAATCACAATTACTCAACCGTTTCCGTTGCCGCCCCTGCTGCTTCCCAGCCTTTAGCCAAAGTTATTGCTAAGTCCGGTTCAGATAACTCCCTCTGTTATGAGTTTCAGGTGCATGGAGTTGGCAAAGGTAAATTTAGCTGCTCTGGTCATTTCCTGAATGGGAATGATACGGAGTCCGTACTTTTAGAGTCTTTAGTCTGGAATGGGAAAGTCATCAAATTAAATAACTTCCAAGAACATAGCCTATGCTTTGAGCAAGGAAAATTATTGGGACTGAATCTTTTAGGTGAAGGGTGGGAAATTCTGTTGAATCTAGGCATTCAGATCAATAGTGTTCACCGGATTAAAGAAGTCACCTATAAACTGATAAACCCATCTGCATCGGTTCATAGATAACACCAATCGAGGTAGGGGTACATGGCGTGCCATTGGTCAAAAATCCACCATACCTTGATTGAACCCCTCCCTAACCCTCCCCTTGTCAAGCAGGGGATTTTCATTTTCAAAAAATATACCAAAATAAAAGCAAAATCTTTGCTGATCAAAACCGTTCTTTTGCGAGTTTTAATTCTCTCTATTCAAAAATATTTTTAAGCCCAACTCTTTGCTTATTTTATGGCTGCAAAAAAGCTGAATCTCTTGCCGATTCGTGATTTCCAGGTTTGGCTTGTCTTTTTTTTGAGTTTTCTTTTTTATTGAAATTAGTTGCCTTGAATCTATTAATCGTTAAATTAGCAACATTTTTTGCCAATGTTTTCCTAACCACGCCTGCCCTTGACTAATTGACAAAAAACCACAAGTTCGATAAAGATTCATAATTAAAGTTGTCAATAAAGAAAATTTTTCGGCTACCGCACAATCTTTGATTCTTGAATTATCTTCTTGGAAAACTACATCTTTTACCCAATGTACTTGATTTTCAATTCCCCAATGTTGTTGAATTCTTTCGGCGAATAGTTGAGCGGGTAATTTTTTGCTGCTTATATAATATAAGGTCTCATTCCATTCTTTTTTGGTAAGGATTCAGGTCTGTGTTTAGCTCATCAATCAGCCTGGGTGTACGAGCCGTGCAAAAGTAAGTGGGGAAAGGGAATTAAGTCATATCGGCGAGTGCGCCCAGGCTCAAAACCCCAGCATCAGGCTGATACCACCCATCTCTCAGGATGATGGGTAGGAATGGAGCCTCAGTTTGCCAGTGTGTAACCTGGTCGAGTTCAATCACTCGAACACAGACAACTAGGTTTCAAGGGACAGGTTCAGGCAACAGTGACACAGATTGCCCCGACTCGGTTTGAGCTACCAAGGCGGCTTGAAAAAACTCAATCACCGACCGTCCTTGCCGCCGACAAGTCTGTTTTTTGGCACGGGAGAGGGGAGCAAGATAAGATATAACCGACTACATTTTCTATTATTAATACTTCCGGTTCCCCTTCTCCCTTGATGGGAGAAGGGGTTAGGGGAAGAGGGTGAAAATTATCACCATTGAGATACAGTTTGCTAATGTTTATCTGTCTTGATTGTGCCACAATTGCTGGATGGAATCAGGATGTTTGTTGATTAGGGGTGTCGTAGTTTAGCTATAAACCTCTCACCCCCAGCCCCTCTCCCACGCCGGCGAGAGGGGAGTAAGATAAGATATAGCCGACGACATTTTTTATCATTAATACTTCCGGTTCCCCTTCTCCCTTGATGGGAGAAGGGGTTAGGGGAAGAGGGTGAAAATTATCACCATTGAGATACAGTTTGCTAATGTTTATCTGTCTTGATTGTGCCACAATTGCTGGATGGAATCAGGGTGAAACGACATTAAAGATAGTAGAGGGCGGGTTTAGTCCAGTTATCGGTTGATGCTGAAACGTTATCGGTAAAACCCGCCCCTACAACCGAAATTGTAGACGTGTTATGGCACGTCGGGAACATTGTCAGGTGTGGTATGTGTTGCTGGGTGAACCTGTTGTGATTTTGGCGTAGTCGCAGGTGTGGGTTTTGGCTGTCGTGCAGTTTAATTGCACAATTAACTAACGGCAAAATCAGTAAACTGCCGCATATAAGGACTATGAAATCCTAATACGATATCCTCCCGATTTACGCCCAATTTCATTAACTCATCGGCTAAATGAGCCTCAGTATTATTAAGCTGTATCCATACCTTGCCATTTATCATAATGAAGTTAAAAATGCTTTGAGTAAAGATGGCTGGAGAATTACCAATGATCCTTACACATTAGACTATAAAGGGCTGCGCTTATATGCAGACTTGGGAGCAGAAAAATTATTAGCAGCAGAGAAAGAAGAACAAAAAATCGCTGTTGAGATTAAAGTCTTTAACAGTCCTTCACAAGTTACGGAACTGCAAAAAGCAATTGGTCAGTATAATATGTATCACAGTATATTAAAGCGTGTTAGCCCCGATCGAAAACTCTTTTTAGCTATTTCAGAGGAAGTGTACAACGATTTTTTCCAAAAACCAGCGATTCAAGATATTATCAGCGATCAAAAGATTCACTTAATTGTTTTTAATCCAGATCAGGAGGTGATTCGCCAATGGCTCAACTAGAACATAAATTAGACCATTACCGAAAAATAATTGCCCAAATTATTCAAAAACATGGTCACTATAAACCCAGCCATGGAGAAATAGAAACCTTAATTGTAAATGATGCGATCGCGGATAATTATTTATTACTGGATACGGGATGGGATCGAACGGGACGAGTTCATGCTGTGGTGTTTCATCTCAGGATTATTGACGAAAAAATTTGGATTGAAGTCGATGGCACAGAGAAAGGAATTGCCCTGGAACTGATAGACTTAGGCATCCCAAAAGAAGATATCGTTTTAGGATTTATTCGCCCTAAACACCGACATCTCACCGATTTTTCAATCGCTTTAAATTTAATAAATAGTTTTCCCTGGGGGTTGGTGCGTTTCCGCTCTTTTTATTCACTCAATGGCAAATATTCAATTCGGTCTTGATATTCCCCAACAAAGGAAGCTTCAGCAATGAAATACTCCATGACAAGACAAACCTGCTGACCTTCTTTAAACGAATCTTTAACCCGGACAATATGGGGGTGTTTGCACTGCGCCAACTTCACCGCCTCTTGCCACAACTTATCCTGAAGTCGATTAAGTTCCGGTGGAGTTAGCTGATGGAGTAACGTATCACTCAAGGTTTTCACCACACAGCGTTGGGATGTGCGATCGCGTGCTAAATAGGTTATCCCAAACCGTCCTGATCCTAACTCCTTCTCAATCGTATATTTGCCATGTTGCAACTGCTGTCCCGCCGACCAAGCCATTGCCGATTATCTCAAATACTGCCTTGATTGTGGCATAAGTTGGTTGTCATTTGTCATTTGTCATTTGTCATTTGTCATTCGTCATTTGTCATAAGTAGGTGGACACAATTAAAGTTATTAACCCGTTTTAACGGGACGCGATCTCTTAGCCCGTAGACGCGGAGCGGCTTCTCTTCGAGTATTTTAATTCAGGGCTGACTTCCGACACCAACGCAACGGGAGTTGCTTTATAAAAAAATGTGAAAATATGAAACCCTAGAAGCAATTATTTTGTATCCTATCTCTAGCCGTCTTCAAAGAGAACCCAAACCTTAATGAATCCTAGCCACTGAACCACAGCAAATCTAACCTTTTATTAAACTAAACCTCGGATTTAAACGCCAAAATGATTGACAAACTGTAACAAATACTACAAAATATCTCTGATTTTGACTTTTGACTTGATACAGATGTTGCATTTAAGGTCTCTAGACAGTCTTCCATCCGCTTAGTTGGTCACCGAGTACCGTCAACGACCAATTGGTGAGGATTTGCCGCCAAAATAGTCTAGGGACTTGATCACCATCGCCAATTTACCGAATGATACCTTAGCAACAACTATACCCTACTCTCAACTTGAGGCATCACTATGGGAAAACCAACTGGCTTTATCGAATATCTCCGCGAATTACCCTCTGAACTACAACCCGACAGTCGCATTGGCAACTGGGATGAGTTCCATCTACCCATGCCAGAGGAAAAACTCCAAACTCAGGCGGCGCGGTGTATGGACTGCGGCACGCCATTTTGCCATACCGGAACCATGCTCAAGGGTATGGCAAGCGGTTGCCCAATCAACAACCTGATTCCAGAGTGGAACGACCTGATTTATCGGGGTCGATGGCGTGAGGCGCTCGATCGCTTGCACAAAACCAACAACTTCCCCGAATTCACCGGTCGTGTTTGTCCTGCGCCCTGTGAGGGTTCCTGTGTCCTGGGTATCCATAACCCCCCCGTGACCATCAAAAATATCGAATGTTCGATTATTGACAAAGGCTGGGAGGAAGGCTGGGTCGAACCTGAACCCCCAACCAAGCGCACCGGGAAAAAAGTCGCAATTATTGGGTCTGGACCGGCTGGACTCTGTGCGGCTGCCCAACTCAATAAAGCCGGTCATTGGATCACCGTATTTGAACGAGCCGATCGTCCCGGCGGCTTACTCATGTATGGCATCCCTAACATGAAACTGGACAAAAAGCAAGTCGTCCAGCGTCGCCTTGACCAGCTCGAACAAGAAGGGGTCAAGTTTATCTGCAACACTGAGGTGGGCAAAGACTTCCCCACCGAGAATCTACTCAAAGAATTTGACGCTGTAGTCCTTTGTACAGGCGCGACCAAACCACGGGATTTACCCATCGAAGGACGGGAGTTAAAGGGTATCCACTTCGCCATGGATTTCCTGACGGCTAATACCAAAGCCCTTTTAGATAACAGCAAAAACGGCAACTTTATCTCCGCTGAAGGCAAAGATGTGGTGATTATCGGCGGCGGTGACACCGGAACCGACTGCGTTGGTACTTCCCTGCGTCATGGGTGTAAGAGTCTGGCGCAACTGGAAATCATGCCCCAGCCGCCCCTAGAACGCGCCCCCGACAATCCCTGGCCCGAATGGCCTAAGATTTATCGTATGGATTACGGGCAGGAAGAAGCGGCGGCGAAGTTTGGCGCTGATCCCCGTTCCTATCTCACCACTGCGACTAAGTTTGAGGGGGATGAGGAAGGACAGGTAAAAGCGGTGCATACGGTAACAATCGAGTGGCAGAAAAATGAGCAAGGTCGATTTATTCCCAGTCCGGTTGCGGGTACAGAAAAAGTGATTCCTGCCCAGCTTGTTCTGTTAGCCATGGGTTTCTTGGGACCCGAACAACCCCTGCTGGATGCCCTCGGTTTAGAACGCAATGCCCGGAGTAATATAAAAGCCGATTATGGGAACTATGCCACCAGCATTCCCGGTGTCTTTGCCGCCGGTGACTGTCGCCGGGGTCAGAGTTTGGTGGTTTGGGCATTCAACGAAGGACGAGGTGCTGCCCGTGAGTGCGATCGCTTTTTGATGGGGAGTACCGATTTGCCAGGTTAATGCTAGAAGGTTTCAGACGAGTCATGGCGCGTCTTTTATGATGGTTCAGGTTCCCCTTCTCCCAATATTTCCCCCCTTTCAAAGGGGGGCTAGGGGGGATGGAGAAGGGGTTAGGGGATGAGGGTGAAGCGGTTCCCAGAGTTATCGGTGGGGAGGGCGGGTTTTGTTGTTCATTTAGTAGTAACAAGTCGTTTTAGTGGCTAAACCCGCCCCTACAATTGTGGCTAAACCTGTCCCGACAATTAACCTATTCTTTCAGGGGAATGGAACAGCAAGAGTTCACCAACGCATTTACCAAACTTACACCGCGACAAAAGGAAGTTTTACAGCAATTTGTCGCTGGGAAAAGTGATGGTGAAATTGCGGCGGAACTCTGTATTTCTCAAGGAACGGTGCGAAAACATATCCAGAATATCTGTCAGATATTTGCCCTAAACCATGACGAAGATAAAGGATCATCTCACCGTTCTAAGTTAATTACTGCCATTGCCCACAATTTACCCAATTTAATCCCTGGAGATACGCTGGCGGCGACCAATCAGCCTCAGGTTATCCTGAGTTATCATTGTGGCACTGATCCGGATAAAAGCCTTGCGACGCAATTAGACACGGCGTTAACTGCCCAAGGATGTCAGGTGTTCATTGCCAATAGTAGTCTCCGCATGGCAACCCAGGGATTGCAGCAAATCTACGCCGAATTAAACCGTTGCGATCGCGTGGTGTTATTATTATCCCCTCTAGCGGCGTCCAGTGAGATGGTAACCGAAGAGGTACAATGGGCAAAACGGCGACGAGATCAACATCCGCAGGGGAAACCGGATATGTTGGCGATTCGGATTAATTGCCCCTGGACATTACTCAACCATGATTTACGCGGTTATCTCCAAGACGTGTCCCAGCAGGAGTGGCGATCGCCTGAAGATACGCCGATTGTGTTAAACTCAGTCCGGGATTGGCTCTCTACTGATCAACCCACTACGACAACAAAGGCTGATCCAAAATCCGCGACGTTTCCCAGTGCCTATTCCCTCACCCCCAATCATCCGCCGCAACCTGTCGCCGAACCGGAATTACCACGAGGACAAGTCGAATTAGCCTCAGCGTTTTATGTGGAACGCCCTGGTGTTGAACAGCGTTGCTATGAAGCGGTGGCTAAACCGGGTTCCTTAATCCGAATTAAAGCGCCGCGACAAATGGGAAAAACCTCGTTAATGGCACGGATTTTACATCGGGGAACTCAGCTTAATTATGCCACAGTTCCGTTAAGTTTTCAATTAGCGGATAGTAATGTTTTTAGTAATTTATATCGCTTCTTACAGTGGTTTTGTGCAGTGATTACCCTCGAACTGGAATTACCCGATCGCTTGGACAAGTATTGGAGTCAGACGTTTGGCAGTAAGGTGAGTTGTAAGTCCTATTTTGAGCGGTATTTATTGGCAACGATTGCCACACCCTTGGTATTAGGGTTAGATGAAGTGGATCGGGTGTTTCATTATCCTGAACTCACCGCTGATTTTTTTGGCTTGTTGCGATCGTGGCATGAAGAGGCGAAAAATCGGGAAATATGGCGTAAACTGCGATTAGTTGTGGTGCATTCAACGGAAGCCTATATTCCCATGGATATTAATCAGTCTCCATTTAATGTGGGATTACCGATTGATTTACCGGAATTTGCAGCCGAACAAGTTCAAGATTTAGCCCAGCGTCACGGATTAGTCTGGGAATCGAATCAGGTGGAACAACTAATGGCAATGGTTGGGGGTCATCCTTATTTAATCAGACTAGCGCTGTACGCGATCGCACGTCAAGAGATTACGTTAACTCAACTGTTAGCGACAGCGCCAACGGATGCGGGATTGTATGGTGATCATTTGCGGCGACACTTGTGGAATTTATCTCAACATTCTGAGTTGGCTACGGCGTTGAAGAAGGTAGTTACGGCGGATTCTCCGATACAATTAGAACCGATGCAAGGATTTAAGTTACACAGCATGGGATTGGTGAATCTGCAAGGGAATGAGGTGACGCCTCGGTGCGATTTGTATTGTCAATATTTTCGGCTGCGTTTGAATCGTGTTCATGATTCTTGAGGAAGTTGATGGGAAAATTTGGTAGTTGATTTAACGCAGAGGGAAGCGCAGAGTAACGCAGAGGGGCTGAAAAAATAGAATTCGGTTCCCCTTCTCCCCACGGAGGGAGAAGGGGTTAGGGGATGAGGGGGAAAATTATTAATTTATAGCCATTTTGGTAGAACACCAAACACCTGATATCAACGATGACTCAAGCCAAAACTCAACCCCAACTCTACAGCTTTGATGAATTTATCAACTGATATCCCGAAAATTCAGACGTTCGGTACGAACTGCATGACGGAGTAATTATCGAAATGCCCAAACCCAAGGGACAACATTCAACTCTAACAGGTGCCCTGATCGAACAACTCTTCATAATTATCCGGCAAATGGGGCAAGGCGGCATTTGGACGATTCCTAGAGAATCAATTGTGAAACCCAAACGGGAAAAATCAGGGTATGAACCCGATATCATTGTTTTGAACCAAGAGGTTATTGGTGCAGAACCCCGGTGGGAAAGTGAATCGATTATTCAAAATCCAGATTCAGTTAAATTAATCGTCGAGGTTGTTTCAACGAACTGGCGTGACGATTACTATAGCAATAGACACATCGATTAGGACGTTCGGCACCATTGTAGAGACGTTTCGGCGGAACGTCTCTACAACAGATAAACAAACCTGAGTCGGGGCGGGTTTAGTCACATCTGGGTGCAACCGAAAAGATAGTTGTGAAACCCGCCCCTACAGAGACGCCACATACCGTGAAGATCCAGCTAATTAGACCGAATCGCTTGACCTGTTCTTTCATCAAAGAAATGAACTTTATCTGCATTAATCGATAACCAAATTTGATCGCCGACTTTGACAACATGATCAGCAGGGATTCGGGCTTGTAATCGAATCTTCCGATCCAGCTTAACTAATAAATAGGTATCATTTCCCAAGGCTTCGACTTGTTCAACATTAACCGATAAGTTTTTCGGGGCGGGAACACTGACACTCAAATGTTCGGGACGAATTCCTAAAATTAAAGAACGTCCATCATATTCTTCCAAAAAAGGTTGCCAAATCTCTGGAAGCGTGAGTCGAAATTGACGATGCTGAATCAGGAGGGGCGCTTTAAATTGAACCGGAATAAAGTTCATCGGCGGTGAACCGATAAATTCGGCGACAAAGCGATTAGCGGGGTGGTTATAAAGTTCTAGGGGAGGGGCGATTTGCTGGATTTCCCCCTGATTCATCACCGCGATGCGATCGCCCATCGTCATGGCTTCGGTTTGATCGTGGGTGACATAGAGGGTTGTAGTACCTAATTGTCGTTGTAAGCGCACGATTTGACTGCGGGTTTGAGCCCGGAGTTTAGCGTCTAGATTGGAGAGGGGTTCATCCATGAGAAAGACTTGGGGGTTCCGGGCGATCGCACGCCCTAGGGCGACTCGTTGCTTTTGTCCCCCGGATAACTGTTTGGGGCGTCGATTCAGCAGGGGTTCAATTTGTAGGAGTTTGGCGACATAGCGCACCTGATCATCAATCGCCCGTTCGCGATCGGAGAAATAGCGCCATCGTTTGGGAAGCGATCGCGTCATCCTAATTAAAGCATTCTCCACCCAAAGCGGCTTCTCAGTGGTCGGCTTTGCGTAGTCTAATCCCACCCTTGTTCGCCGCAAGCCAAAGGCAATATTATCGTAGACCGTCAGATGCGGATAGAGGGCATAATTCTGAAACACCATAGCGATATTACGGGCTTTTGGCGGTAAATCATTCACCATGCGATCGCCTACCCAAATTTTACCCCCGGTTAATTCCTCTAATCCCGCAATCACCCGCAACAGGGTACTTTTGCCACAACCCGAAGGACCCACCAGTACCATAAACTCGCCATCGTAGACTCTCAGATTAATCCGCCGCAAAACATTCACACTTCCCGATGACGCAGAGGATTGATCAACGGCTACCAGTGGCGCTTCATCCGTAGGTGTGAGCAAGGGTTCTGTTGTCACAGGCGCAACAGTTGACCTGTCTTGGCGACTAGGAAAGCTTTTGTAGACGTTTTCGAGAACAACCTGGGACACGATGGTGACGGGGGATGAGCGACAGTGATAGAGGTAACTATACTATTATGTTCTTTTGTGTCATCAACTGAGGTCTCGAACCCAAGTCCTCGGTGAGAAGCAGGTTATCAAACTGGGTTCGTAGTTGGTACTTTAGTACCATCAGCGCTTTAGCGCTGACTACAAACTCTAAACTTGGAGTTAATTTTTTAATCTGCGATCGCCTGGGCTTTTCTCAGTTTACTTGTTCAGGAGTTCCCTTGATTGAGAATAACCAATTGACTCATATAAAACTCCTTTTTCTTCTAAACGGTAGTGTTCCTCGTCTGCTTCTAGCTTGATCAGATCCCGATGACTTTCGCAGTAATGGATCACTTCATAGATTGCGGGTAGAGGCAAATCCCAATTTTCTGCGGCTTGTTCTGGTGTCATTTCATTGACAATCTTATCTTGCCAAACTGTTGAAGTCAGGAGTTTGCGTCCTTTTATATAAAGTTGGCGTCGCCATGGATGGGGATGTGCCACCAGATAGTGCCAGTTTTCCTGTAGGTTGGTATCTTCTAGGGATTGAATGATCGCACTGATCAGGGCGAGGCGATCGCTTACCGATAATTGGTTAACCTGTTCTTTGATCTCTTGCAAAGACATAGAGATACTCCGACCCATGCTGGTGTCTATATACAACTGGATCTAGTTTATCCAAATACGCGATCGCTCTGTTCATTCTCGCTGGTTATTGCTGAAGTTGGTAGCTTTTATCCTGTAGGGTGGGCAAACGTTATCAACTTGAAAATGCTGATGTTATCGTTTGTTACATTTGCCCACCTCACGGTAACGTGGGATTTATTATTTGTGTGGCAAGATTTCAGGAGAGGGACAGTATCAGATAGATGAGGAAGGGCGGGTTTTGTTGAGAGGTTATCAGTAAATACTCGAATTAAACGGCTAAACTCGCCCTTGCTGCTGAAGTACTTCCTTCAAGCAATTAGATCCAATTGCGATTTGGCGTTGGTCATTGAGAGTTTGGCTGATTTCAACTACCTGTTGGAAAGCTTCGATAGCTTCATCGAGCCGTCCTTGTTTTTGGAATACCAAGCCTAGACTATTGAGTGTTATTCTGAGACTATGTTGATCACCCAATGCCTCTTCAAGAACATAGCAACGCTGAAGGATAGCTTCAGCTTGGTCAAAAGATCCTTGCTGTCGTAAAACCCGACCTAAACTATCTAGCACATTTCGTAAGCTCTCTGAAAAAAATAAGTTAAGGAAATCGGCAAATGAATAATCGGCTGTTTCCTGTCGCTGTAACCACTGGGCTGCCAGAATAATATCGTCTAAGTCCTCTGCTATTTCAGCCGCGATCGCTCGATTAGTAACCTCACTGGATTTCACCAATTCGATAAAAAACTGCTCGCGATCAATAATTGCTGTCAGTGGCAGATCATCCTTTGTTAAATCATAAAAAGCTTTTCATTAATTTGACTATCTGGTAAACTATAATTTTCATTGTCAACCGGATTTTCTTGTCCTTGCCATCTATCAACCGCAGGTAATTCAGCGATTGGTGTAATCATTTTATAGTCAGTTAAGAGTCGATCAATAAACTGCTGTTGCTGCACACCAACAGTATCAAAAATCTTGAGAGCATTCAAGAACACAGCCAACGCTTCACGGTCATCATTCAAACGCCCATAATTCGACAAATTAGTGATAATTTCACTAATAGCCGTAAACGGAGAACCCGAAAGATCCAGCCTTGGCAGCAATTGAGTTAAACCCGCCTCTGTCAAGAATCGCTGACGCGATCGCTCGTTACTGAGTTCAGGAATGTCTTTGAGCAGTGCAATTAATTGTTGGCGGTCTTCATTTTTGAGGTTGAGCATTTATATCTGGGCTATAGTAGAGATTATTCGGCGATTATTTCAATCATTTTAACGGAGATAGGGAACCTTAGCCCTAGATTCCGTTGGGTTTCCTTGCGTCAACCCAACCTACAACCTATTCCACTATTTTAGCTGTGTCACGCCACTACAATTGACTTTATGATGGGGTTGAGTAAAGGGCGACCCGATCACATTGAGTGGAGGGGCGTTGTTAATTGATGCAAGCGGGTCGCCCCTACCGTTTAGACTAAAGGTAATATGTTCACGGTGAGGCAGTTTTGATTTTTTGGTTGGGGGAACTTCAGTTTAACCCGTTTTAACGGGTTTTAGCTTTTAGCCAGAACTTTAGTTCCTGGCTTCTTCTAACCCCCGGTCAAATAAAGGTTTCATTTTTTCGCTTCTGCTGCGATTAACATGGTTGCTGCATATTCATTATTAGGTTGAATTTCTAACGCCTTTTTCAGAGACGCGATCGCGTCATCGAACCGTTCCAATTCCATATAGGCTTCGGCTTTGTTAATCCAAGCGTTTGCAGAATTAGGTTTAAGCTGAGTGGCGCGATCAAGAACCGGAATCGCTTTCTCCGGTTGACCTAATAAAATCAACGCCACACCTTGATTAATCCAGGCTTCGGCAAAATCTGGCTTCAGGGTTGTGGCTTTTTCGTAGAGGTTTAATGCTTCTTGGTGTCTTCCTAATTGATCCAACGCCGCACCCTTACTCCATAATGCTTCCGGATAATCAGGGTTAATGGCTAAAGCGCGATCGCACGCCTGAATCGCTTCGGTTGGACGAACCTGAGTGTTTAAATCATAGCAGCGTTGCCAATGGGTTTTGGCGTTGGCGGTATTAGGGGAAGGAGAAGCCGATGGAACGGGTGAGGGGGTTGGCTGAACCTTTGTTGGCTTTGGCGCTACGGGAGTTGGTGTTGGCGTTGCTGGTTTGGGGGGTGCAGGATTTTGAGTGACTGGGGGTGACTTTTTCACAGAAGCGGAGGGAGTTGATTCCGGTGAAGGAACAGGAGATGATTGGTTATTGGGTTTTGGTGTATCAGGAGTAGGCTGTTCAGAAGTAGGTGATTCTGAGTCTGAACTGGGATTCGTCGCTATCTCCTCCGTGGGGGAAGATTCCAGGGATGATGTGGGGGAGGGTTGAGTTGCAGAGTTCGCAGAATTAACTGTTAATTCCTGACTCTGATGCGTCGTTTTGCTGGTAAACTGCGGAATCAGCAGTGTTGTCGCGACTCCAGCAATTCCGCCGACAATGCCTAAAATTGCTACAACCCACCAAAGATTCAGCCCTCGTTTTGGGTTGGAACCGGGTGTAACAATTGTAGGGACTGAACTCCCTGATCCGGGTTGGGAATTCCGCCACGTTTCGGGTAACTGAGTGGTACTGGTGTCTGAGGGGGATGTGGCTGGAGACTCCGTGGGTGTCCAAATCTGAGTTGAGGTTGATCCCGGAATCGATGCTGTGGTGTCTGAGGAATCGGGTAATTGTTGCGTTGTATCGGATAAGGGTGGAATATCGCTGGAGAGACGTTGCAGGGCGAAGAGAGCTTCCGTAGCAGTTTGATAGCGATCGCGGAAGTCATACCGAATCATCTGATCCAGAACCTCTGCCAGGTTGAGACTAACATGAGGGGCTAAATCACGCCACTGAATTTCTCCTGTCTCTGGATTTTCCCGAATTACTCGAGGATGTGTCCCGGTTAAGGCTTGAATCCCTAAGATACCCACCGCATACACATCACTACTAAACCGGGGTTGTCCACCCAACTGTTCTTTAGGAACATAGCCTTGAGTCCCAATGGAAATGGTTAAATTAGTTTGTCCCGATTGAGGATGACTAAATTGAGTGGTAACTTGCTTCACCGCACCAAAATCAATCAAGACAATTCTGCCATCCTGTTGGCGGCGAATCAGATTAGAGGGTTTGATATCGCGATGAATGACATTTTGCTCATGGACATACGCCAAAACCTGGAGAATATCCTCTAGTAAGGCAATAGTTTTAGATTCTAACCATTGCTGACCTTTTTTCAATTCCTGGGTGAGGGGATTGCCAAGAATTAATTCTTGTGCTAAATAAAATTCCTGATTCTCTTCAAAATGTGCCAGCAGCCGGGGAATTTGGTCATGATTACCCAGTTGATAGAGGACTTGAGCTTCGGTGTCAAATAGGCGTCTAGCGGTTTCCAGACTGGCGGCGTCAGTAGTTTTAGGTTTAAGCTGCTTAATCACGCATTGGGGATGTCCAGGTAAGTGGAGATCTTGCGCCAGGAAGGTTTGACCAAATCCGCCTATTCCCAGTTGACTCTCGATTTTATAGCGTCCACCGAGGGGTTGCTCCGTATTTGTGGATTGAAATCGACGGAAAAGATTGATGCTCATGTCCTACCGCTCTTTACAGGAAAAATGAATCCTTGACCTATTATCTTAATTATTTTTAACGATATGATTTGGATAGTGACAAAATCATCATTAATCTTTATCCAGATTGCTTTGCCAAATCGTTTAATCCAATACCTAAAGCGTTTGACGTGACAACAGGCGTTGCGGTTTCGGTTTTGCCGACAATATCGCTCAAAAAACGGGAACCATTACTATAACAGGTGTTCGAGGTCTACCACGTCTATGTATATTCAATTAACCTGGGAAGATCCAGAAATGGGGGAAGTCAAGCGATCCCTCTTAGCCGCCCCGATCGCGATCGGTCGAGAATTGGATCAAATGCCAGAGTATTGGGGAGGAGAGTCGGTATCTCGGTTAGAACTGGCTAACCCAGAGATCTCCCGGTTTCATGTCCTGATTACGGTGGCAAA
Organism: Coleofasciculus sp. D1-CHI-01; assembly: GCF_040218875.1. Lineage (NCBI taxonomy): Bacteria > Bacillati > Cyanobacteriota > Cyanophyceae > Coleofasciculales > Coleofasciculaceae > Coleofasciculus > Coleofasciculus sp. D1-CHI-01. The sequence goes on along the minus strand of NZ_JAVJQP010000064.1, from coordinate 22,022 downwards.
TCACCAAATGTATATTACCGATCAACGTAGTGCTAACGGTACCTTTCTGAATGGGCGACCCCTGCGCCAAGCCAATCAACCGATTTCCTTTAAAGATACCCTACGAATGGGTCCCTATAAAATGACCGTCACCTTAGTCCACAGCAATGATCTCAACGCCACCGCCCAGAGTCCCAATGTATCCAGTTTTACACCGTCGATGAAGTCTATCCCCCAAAAGAAAGTGGTGATCTGGGCGATTGGAATCGGCGTTCTCTTGTTAACCACATTTGGTGCATGGGCAGTAGCCAGCACTATTTTAGAGCGATCGCGCCCTCAACCGTCACCCACATCGCCGTCTAGTAGTCGTCTGGTGAAATAAAGCTGGGGAAGCTGGGGAAGCTGGGGAAAGCGGGGGAAGCGGGGGAAGCGGGGGAAGCTGGGGAAGCTGGGGAAGCGGGGGAAGCTGGGGAAGCGGGGGAAGCTGGGGAAGCGGGGGAAGCGGGGGAAGCGGGGGAAGCGGGGGAAGCGGGGGAAGCGGGGGAAGCGGGGGAAGCGGGGGAAGCGGGGGAAGCGGGGGAAGACTACATTAGAGTTTATTTGAGTAGTAAGTATTGGATTTAGTCGAGGAAGATGAGTAGAAACCTATTGAAAAGTCATAGAGAGTTGGAAGTTTATAAGATGGCGTTTGATTCAGCCATGATAATTTTTGAGTTATCCAAAAAATTTCCTGTAGAGGAGCGCTATTCTTTAACTGACCAGATTCGTCGTTCTTCTCGCTCAGTTTGTGCCAATCTCGCAGAAGCATGGCGTAAAAGACGATATGAAGCTGCCTTCATCGCTAAACTGAATGACTGCGAAGCAGAAGCGGCTGAAACTCAAACTTGGATAGAGTTTGCTGTTAAATGTAGCTATATGGATATTCAAGTCGGTCGAGAAGTTTATGGAACGTACAACCAAGTTTTAACAGGTTTCGTCAACATGATTAACAATCCTTCACCTTGGCTTATGAAGCATTAAATTTATCCAATTAGTGATTTCTTCCATCCGGCGCTAGTAGCCATTTGTGAAAATAACCCATCCCTAAAAATGCTCCCCCAGCTCCCTCTGCTTCCCCTGCTCCCTCTAAGACGTTGGCGGTTTATCTTTTTGGCATTACTGACACTGCTGCTAACATTGAACCCATTTCCCAGCGTTGCCCAAACTTCCCCAACAAATCCTAATGACAAAGCACCAATCGTGCTAGATGGTCGCGTTTTACTACAGGTAAGAAGTTTAAACAATAACTATACAGCAGAAAATCGGGCAAAGCGGATCAACGATATTTTGGCGCAAGCGGTGCAATCCTCTCAACCTGTCAGCGTTGAAGTGAATCAGACAGAGGATCAAACCACGCTAACTATTCCTTCCTTGCTTGAGTCAGACCATTTACTCACTGTAACCGACAAGGATGTCCTACCAGAACTAACTGCTCTTCAGCAAGCCCGAATTTGGCAGAGAATTCTGGAAAAGGCATTTGTACAAGCCCAATTTGAGCGAACGCCCGCCTATATTCGTCAGGCGTTAGGCTTTGTCCTTGGGGCGATACTGGTTGCGATCGCGATTCATCTGGGTTTACTGTTTTTAGGAAAATGGGTGTCTCATCGCTTGAGAGTGTGGCTAGGACAACCCACCTCCTCGTTTCACGCCTGGGAAGATCCCGCCCAATTCATGGTAAGCCTTGCCCGACTAGGGTTACAGGGCGGATTATGGATCGCGATCGCCTATTATGTGACCGATTTGTTTCCCGCCAGTCGGATTTGGCGCTATGAGTTATTTGATTTTATCGCTAAGGTTTTTGGTATTCTTAATGCGCCAGTGATTAGCTTAGGGAGTAGTAAATATTCTGCCCTAGAATTACTATTGCTTTTGGGCTTAACTGTTGGATTGTGGTTTGCGGTTAGTTCTCTGACTAAGCTGTTTAAATCCTATGTCTTAGCCCACACCGGGGCTGAACCCAGATTGCAAGAGGTGATTGCTGTCCTCACTCAGTATATTCTCACCTTTCTCGGATTGATTGTCCTGTTACAAATTTGGGGTTTAGATGTTGGGTCTTTAACCATTATTGCTAGTGTCCTCGGTGTGGGGATTGGTTTTGGGGTTCAAAATATTGCCAATAACTTTATTAGCGGTATTATTATTACCTTTGAACGCCCCATCCAAATCGGTGATTTTGTCAAAGTCGGTGATTTACTGGGAACCGTAGAACGCATCGGCGCACGCAGTACGGAGATTTGTACGTTAGATCAAGTGACGATTATCGTACCCAACTCCCTCTTTTTAGAGACTGAGGTAATTAATTGGAGTCATGGGAACCCGATTTCTCGGCTGCGGATTCCTGTGGGTGTGGCGTATGGATCAGATATCGATAAAGTCCAAACCGCGTTACTCGAAGCCGTCAAAAATCATCCTGAAGTGCTGCTGCAACCGCCGCCTCAGGTATGGTTTCAAGGGTTTGGGGAGAGTTCCCTGGACTTTGATTTACTGGTGTGGACAGGAGAACCGAAGAAACAGTTTAAAGTTAAAAGTGATCTCAACTATCGGATTGAAGCCTGTCTGCGACACCATAGGATTGAGATTCCCTTTCCGCAACGGGATTTACATCTGCGATCGCCTAAACTTGAAGAAATTTTCAACCTGTTATTAGATCGGGATTCATCAACATTTTCTACTCGATCAATTGATCCGACAAATGGTGATCAATCAAACCATACTTCCTATTCTCAACCACAAGATTCCCTCGCCGCTACGACTGAGATATCCGGAGCAGTATCCCGGACAATCACTCCAGCCAAAACCCTAACTGAGACAGAAATTGAAGTATTAGTTGCAGCGATGCGGGGTGCAGATGGTGTGGAAATAAAAGACCGCCGCTATCGAGGAAATCTTTATCCTCAATGCTTCATTGGTGCAGAAGCCGTGGAATGGCTAGCACAACGGACTCAGGGTTCTCGACAAGAAGCGATTCGCATCGGACAAATTTTGATTGATAGCGGTATTATCCATCATGTTATTGATGATTATCCGTTTCAAGATGATTATTCATTTTATCGATTTTATCGGGATGATCGTCTGGTATGACTTGAAGCTAGGGTATCAGAGATCGGACTCATGACAGGGTGATGCCTACCGGAGTGGCTATGGGTTTTATGGCAAGGCGGAAACTATTGGGTGGTTTTATCGAGTTTTTTACTTTTTGAGTTTACCTTGGCAGATGAACCCGAAAAATTCAGGGCTGTTTAAGGGTTTAACGGCGATTAACGCCAAGTAGAAACGTATAAGCAACTTGATTACCCCGGTAAGAAGGTTGAATTTGGAAAATTTTAGGAGGTAATGCTGTGAAGCTGAAGATTATCGCTTTTTCACTGTTGTTGGGTTTGACATCATTGCTGGGAGCTTGTCAGACTGATACAACTACACCTGATGAGACGGGTGTAGAAGAGCCAACTCCAGCAGAAGACACCGAAGTTATGCCTGGTGAGGAAGAGGCTATGCCTGGTGAGGAAGAGGTTATGCCTGGTGAGGAAGAGGCTATGCCTGGTGAGGAAGAGGCTATGCCTGGTGAGGAAGAAGAGGAAGACGGTGAGGCTATGCCTGGTGAGGAAGAAGAGGAAGACGGTGAGGCTACGCCATAAACCTAGCTTGATCAGAACGTGAACAGCTTACCTTGGGAGCGATAAGTCTTATTAAGTAACAGGTGTCAGAGATGAGACTTTTACTCGTGGAAGATGATGAGCGCATTACCGATGCCCTAGAAGAAGATCTCACCGATCAACATTATGCGATCGATGTGGCGCATGATGGAGAGGAGGGGTTAAATCTCGCTGATTCTGTCACCTATGACTTAATTTTGCTCGACATTATGTTACCCAAAATCGATGGGATTACACTTTGCCAGCGACTACGCTCCCAAGGCTGTAGTACTCCGATTCTGATGCTAACGGCTAAGGATACAATTAGTGATAAGGTTGTGGGATTGGATGCAGGAGCTGATGACTATTTGGTTAAACCCTTTGACCTAGAAGAGTTATCAGCTCGCATTCGAGCCTTACTGCGTCGGGGTGTTTCAACCGCCCCCCCGGTATTAGAATGGGAAAAGCTGCGACTAGATCCAAGTACCTGTGAAGTTTTTTATGAAGATCGCCTCTTATCGCTTTCACCCAAAGAATATTCGTTGTTAGAATTTTTCTTACGCCATGGTCGTCGTGTGTTTAGCCGCGCTCAAATCTTAGAACACCTGTGGCCCTTTGAGCGACTCCCGGAAGAAGCGACGGTGAAAGCGCATATCCGCAGTTTACGACAGAAACTTGAAGCTGGCGGCGCTCCCAGTGATTTGATTGAAACGGTTTATGGTTTGGGTTATCGTTTAAAACAATGATTGGTGATTGGGGAAGATTTATAATTTAAACCTTATACAGGGCGGGTTTTGAATAAATGTTATCATACATAGTGAAACGAAAGCACATAAACCCGCCCCTACAAAGTCAGGGCGGGTTTAGTTCAGTTAGAGGTTTTATCCTCAAGGTTATCGGTAAAACCCGCCCCTACACAGTCAAAACTCAGACGTAGGATGCTACGTTTCTACCGTTATTAGAATGTTTCAAGGTTTACGCTGGCGTCTATTGTTGTCTTACCTAACTGTAATGGCAGCAATTTTGAGTTTCTTTGGTTCGGGAGTTTATGTCTTTGTTAGCCGCAATCTTTATTATCAACTGGATAAAAAACTATTGACTCTGGCTCAAGCCGCTGCCGCCTCGTTTACGCCTGTCAAAATGAAGGGGCGTCAATATCTGAATCAAGTGGATACGGTTCCCTGGCGCGATATTTTTAATCGGGATCAGCAAAGCTTAGAATGGTTTGATGCCAAGGGTCAACTTTTGGCAAGTCGAGGCGCTCTAGAGTTGGACTCTCGACTCCGAGTCGGTTCTCAAACTCAAGCGGAAAAGCAAAAGCCGAGACAGGTTCGCACGTATACCATTTCTGTGTTTAAAGATGGCTCAACCCCCAATCAGCCCTCTCTAGAAGGGTATATTCGCGCCTCGCAATCGATGGAGGATATCCAAATCGTCCAACGCCAAATGCTGTGGGGATTGGGAATGGGTGGTGTTATGGGGTTAGGTTTAGTGGGTTTGGGCGGACTGTGGTTGACACAGAAAGCTGTGGAGCCAATTGAGCAAAGTTTTCAGCAACTTAAACAGTTTACGGCGGATGCGTCTCACGAGTTACGCAGTCCTTTAATGGCGATTAAAGCATCAGTTGATGTGATGCGAAATCATCCGGAACGAATTCATCCCAAAGATGCGAAAAAGTTAGCAGCGATCGCGAGTGCTACGGATCAGATGAGTCACTTATCAGAAGACTTACTTTTTTTAGCGCGAAACGATAGTAAGATATCAACGCCTAGCCGGGAGAAAAGCACAATCTCTCTGAATAAGATTTTAAAGCACTTGCTGGAGTTATTAGAACCTTTTGCCCAAGACAAAGAGGTGACAATCCAGTCTCAGTGGCTAGCCACAGTTTCTGTGGTAGGGGATGAATCACAACTGAGTCGTTTATTTTGTAACGTGCTGGAAAATGCGATTCAATATACGCCGAGTCAAGGGAAAGTAGACCTGATTTTAGCGAAAACTAATCGCTTTGCCATTGTGAGTGTTAAGGATACCGGAATTGGCATTGAGCGAGAACAATTACCCTTTGTGTTTGATCGCTTCTGGCGGGCGGACAAAGCCCGTTCTCGCCGCGAGGGGGGGACAGGGTTGGGTTTAGCTATTGCTGCTGCGATCGCGCAGCGTCATGGCGGGAAAATTACGGTGACGAGTCAGGTTGGGGTGGGTAGCTGTTTTCAGGTGCGTTTACCTGCTGTTTAATACTAAATCCGCCTTTGTTACCCCTTTTTGCCACGGCGATTAAAATCGCTGCTATACAAACAAAGTCCGCCTACGCGGACTAAATTATAACGGGGGTGGGAAACCCGGATTTAGTATAACTGACATCTTATCCAGAGTTTTGTCCGAATGTAGGGGCGGGTTTCACTATTATCATTTTTTTCCCGCCCTGATGTGACTAAACCCGCCCCAACCAAAGAATACAATAAAAAGCAGATAAGCTGTCATGCATTTAAATTGGGTATTAATAGCAAGCAAGATGCTCGCACTATAAGAATTTCACCCTTATTGATATTGAATTTTAAATGCCGAATAGCTCACTATAAATTCTGCTATCTACCTTATTGTACTAGGGCGATAATTTAGCTTTTTTGGCACGGTTTTCTTTATACCACTGGGCGACAGCCGGAGCCCATTGTTCAAACTGTACATAGAGAAGCTCACAGAACTTCTGCGCCTCTAGTTGAGCATCTTTTTTCCATCGTAAGTCTAAAAGATGCATCAGCGATCGCATATTACAACTGAGGACAAAATTCTGTCTGGCGTCAAAGGGAATCAAGCCTCTAGCATGTTCTTCAGATAACCCTTCTTCAATTCGTTGCTGATACCGTTTACACGCCTCTAAACACCATTTTAGGTCTTCATTCCGTTGGGCTTCAGAATAAAAATAACGCTTTCCTTGACGGTTTGTGTAGTTTCCCACAGGGCGCAGGTAAAATACCTCTTCGATGTCTTGCTTGCCTTGAGCAACATTAATAATTCTTTGTCCGGTATAGCGAAAGGAATTATGAACCACCATTCCATTAGCGACAAAGTTATGCCATTGACCTTCTACCTCTAAATCATAGGTCTTATGCTCACCCAGATACTCAACCTTAATGACGTTTACCGGGTGCGCCTGAATGTTAGTGTCAGCAGACTGTAACTGAGATTGCCAATCTAACAGATTGGTCTTGTTAGCCACTACCATGCCATTACACATAACCGAGCAAGACTTCGTTAGTTTAACAACACAGCCATCAGCCGATGTGACTAAGCCAACGGCATCACCCATTGTCTGCCAACCTGCTGATGTAAACAATCGATGATTTACCGTGCAATCGAGAGTTTTACCATCGGCTAAACTGACTCGGTAAATAGGCTGAATTCCACTATATATTACATCTTTAATATTCCCCGTTTCAAATAAACCATTTTCTTCGTTGAGAACGCGCAAATTCATGCTGCGGATGTGGTTTTTGCCGTCACAGTGATAGCATCCAGACGACTCTCCTTTGATTACTGAGATAGATTTTTTGGGGATGGTTTGTTCACCATTCGTCCACAGTTCGTATAACTCTCCCATCGTTGTTCTCGGTTCTGGGTGAGTTTCCCCCTTATCGTTAACAAACGTTACCTGAGTATTAGCCGCCAGACATTGAACATCGAAGCTCACGCCAACTCTATGCGTGCGAACTTGCTGCATCATTGAGTGCGGAAAATAACCAACATTAAATGTAATTTGGGGATGTTCTAAACAGCCATAATGTCCTCGCTCACCCGCCAACAAATGCTTAACAATTAGTTCACCTGACCGTTGTTCAGGGGGCCAGCGATCGCGGCTATCCCAAACGTAATGTTCTGAGTAATCTTGGTGCATTGCTGCCCAAACCACTTGTTGCGGATTTGGTGTTGCTGCAATTATATCAATACAAAATTTTTCCACTTCGTTATTACCTCAATATAAATCCAAGCTTGATCTTATTGACAATAAATTTATCGGGTACACTCAAGCTTACCAATAATAAGCTATTTTTATTGAAATTTTAATGTCAATAATAGTAGTGCGAGCATCTTGCTCGCTACTGAGCTGAGCATCTTGCTCGCTACTGAGCTGAGCATCTTGCTCGCTAAAATAATGGAATAGATTTTACCGTTGAATTGGGCGCAAGCCTTGCGCCCCTACAGTTTTTGGACACAATCATCATCCCTATTGATTTGGCGTGTCACGCCAATATAGACGAGATTATATCGTAATTATACTGGCTAAAACTTGCCCAACTAATTATCAAACTTTAGAAAAAACCACTTTTTCCGGCTGATCTTGATATTTACCCTTACGTTGCTCATAAGTCACCGAACATAGCTCTGATTCAAAAAAGAGCAATTGGACAATGCCCTCATTGGCATAAATCCGACAATCGGCGGGAGAACTATTGCTAACCTCCAAGGTTAAATGCCCCCGCCACCCTGCTTCAGCAGGAGTTAAATTAGCGATTATACCGGCTCTGGCATACGTACTTTTGCCAATACATAAGACGGTGCCATTTTCTGGCACTTCAATACGTTCCAAGGCGACGCCAAGACCATAACTATGTCCAGGAAGAATAAAATAGTCTCCCTGTTGATCATGATGTAATTGAGTCGGTTCTAAGTTTTCTGGATTAAAGTTTTTTGGATCAACTACCGTACCCGGTATATGCCGAAAAATACGGAACTCCACGGGTGAAAGCCGGATATCGTAGCCAAAGCTGCTCAAACCATAGGAGATAACATGTAGCGTATCAACGCGACGAACTAACTTTGGCTCAAAAGGTGTAATCATACCCTTGTCAGCCATTTGAGTTATCCAGGTATCGTTTTTAATCATCGCAGGTAATTATAGCCGACTTACTAGAATAACCCGAATAGTCGCAAAATGGATAGCATCGACTTTTATTTTGCAGGTTTAAAAAAGTCACACAATAATGGCACAACATTATCAAACCATCTCAGTTGCGCTCCACTCCAGGCATTCGTTTTGGATGTGGCTAGCATGGCTCGCCCGTATGCTTTTCCTTTCTCGGTGAGTCGTCGCTCCCTAGAACCGGGTTTAGTCCATTCCTGAATGCCTAATTCATGGAGTGCGGCGTTGACTTGAGCGGCTTTCACTTTTCGTCCTAATTGCTCTGACACCTTCTGTGCGACTTGGGAGGCGATCATCCCCGATGGTTCCTCAACCGAATGGGTGACTAAAAGCTGCTGTGCTTGATTCGCAGCACTGGCTAAAGCCGGAAAACGCTGGGTGAGTACATTCAATTTCCAAGACGCGATCGCACGTTGATCCAATCCCGCTTCCTCTAACCATTTGGCAATTAACCTTAACCCCTGATCCAGTTGCTGGAGTTGGTTATCGAGGGGAAATTCATCGGTTTGGGGTAACGCCGCGATCGCAGCTTCGATGTCTTTGGGATAGGATGTCTCAACTGGCTCTATATCACTCGCTGCTTCAATCTGAAGAGTTTCTAGAGGTGTGGAACTCACCACTCCCACTAAAGCCGTTGCTGTCTCATTCCCCGCATCGGCTTGATAGTGCCAAAATGCTACCGCTGCATCCCAGGATGATAACGCGATCGGTCTGGGTTTATCCGGAACCACAGTCTTGACGGTTTCTGGCAAGTTGTTTTCGTTTGATTTACAAAACTTTTGCGCTGTTCCCTTGCTTTTACCCACGACTTCGGCGATTTGCCTGTGGGTGAATAACAAACGCCGATCCTGAGCAGAGGTTAGCTGATAAGCAGAAACCTCAATGTTTCCAATCTGGAAACGAACCGCTCTCGCTTCCGCTGCCATGTCACTGTACCTTGCGACAAAACACGTTTCTGTACAACATTGTACAGTCTTCCGGGATGGGCTTGGGAACCAAGCCCCTACTAAGGCTGATGACTGCGACGAATTTCTGTAATTTGGTCAGCCACCTCTAGAAGTTCTGGTGGCATATCGGGTCCTGTGAGAATAATATCTACTGAACTGGGGCGACTTTCCAGAAATCTCAATACTTCACTGAGGGGGATTAAGCCGTAGTTGATCGCTAAACTCAATTCATCCAGGACAACGACAGAATATTTCCCCTCATACACCACCTGCTGAGTATGATGCCACAACTGCTTGAGGGATTTATGTTCTGCCTCATCTAACTCTGGGGTATCGATATATCGTGGCAAGTCACAGCGAATCCATTCTAAATACTGTCCCAACCGAATCGGATGCTGGTGTCCTTGACCAATACCCCCTTTGAGGAACTGAACCACCAGCACAGGTGTCCCCTGTCCAGCTATTCTCAAGCCTTGGGCAATCACATTGGTAAAAAAGTTGCGCTGGGAACTGGTAAAGACTTGCACCAGCCCTTCTAGGCTGTAGGTCAGGTGATGCGCTGAATTAAGGGTAGGAGTTTCTAACTGGGAAACCATAGTCAACAATTAAAGAGCAATGAATCTGATGGACACTCCTCAAGCCTTCCTTGATCAGTGTCTCATGGTCGTTTTAGACAGCTTTTTGGCAGAACCCGCTTTTAACTATGTCGGAGCGATCGCCTGTTTTTTGTCCTATTCCACCGAATCCTTTTGGGCTGTGGATTATAGGCGTTTACAACTTAACTCAAGTCCAGCAATTCTCTCCTTCTCCCCGATCCCTACATACATTGTCACTGTATCACAAAACCCACAAGTACCTCAAGGAACCTAACTAGAAATTCAATCGATGCAGCGAACAAGATATAGCGTATTTTTTTCAGTGGCATCCCTGATCAAACACCATATCTACAAGTCCGTCAAGAGTGAGTCCTGGAGAATGTTCATCCACGGGGATTCGTGGCAAAATGACGGTCAGTAGTTAGTAGCGTCAAAACCTGCCCAGATGCAAAGGATTTGTGCAACATTTATGACAGACTTGTCCAGGCTAGGAACAGAGGAGCTATTATCGTGAGACTAGTGATTCTGGGAGGTCCAGGTTCAGGGAAAAGCACACAGGCGCGACAGTTGTGTCGCCATTTGGGGATCGTGGAGATTTCCAGTGGTAACATTTTGCGTCGCGCGATCGCAGCTCAAACTGACTTAGGTCGAAAAGCGCAGCCCTACGTCGAGAAGGGAGAATTAGTCCCGGATGAAATCCTGATCGAATTCATGCGCCAGCGCCTGCTGGAACCTGACACAGTGAAAGGGTGGGTCTTAGAGGGGTATCCCCGTACCGCGTTCCAAGCTGAGGAATTAGATTTTCTGCTTGAGGACTTAAATCAGCAGCTAGATTGGGCAATTTACTTAACTGTACCCGAATCGGTAATGATGACTCGTTCCGTGGCGCGATACGTTCCTTCGGAACAGACTCCGCCAACCCAAAACCAAGCTCAAGATAGCACCCCATCAACCAAGTCTCGTCTGGATGACCATCCCGAAATTGTCCCGCGCCGCATCGAGTTATTCTACGAGCGCACGGTTCCTATCCTGGAATACTATGACTATCGTCAAAAACTGTTAACCATAAACGGCGACCAACCGCCAGAGCAAGTTCAGCAGAATATCTGGCACAAACTTGAACTGGACGATTAACGTTTTTTGACCCAACCCCGTTCTGACAAAGAAGTACTACCATGTCTTGGCAACGTCCTGATCATCGCCAACCTAACCAACTCCGTCCCATCAGTTTTGTACGCGGATTCACTAAATTTGCACCAGCTTCTGTATTGACTAAGTGTGGTGATACCCAGGTGTTGTGTAATGTCACCATTCAGCCAGGAATCCCGCGATTTCTGGAAGGAACAGGTAGTGGTTGGTTAACCGCCGAGTATCGGATGCTTCCCGGCGCCACACCCCAACGCCAAACCCGGGAATTACTCAAACTATCGGGTCGAACTCAAGAGATTCAACGACTGATTGGACGTAGTTTAAGAGCGGCTGTAGATTTAACCGCCTTAGGAGAACGCACCGTTTTTGTGGATGCGGATGTGCTGCAAGCTGATGCGGGAACTCGTACCACTTCGATTACTGGGGGATACGTCGCCCTAGCTGAGGCGTTAGATAAATTAGTCCAAGCTGGAGAATTAGAGCGATCGCCAATCCGTCACCAAATCGCGGCGGTTTCGGTGGGACTGTTGGCGGGTGAGCCATTTTTGGATTTAAAGTACGAAGAAGATGTCGCCGCACAAACGGATTTCAATATTGTCATGAACGACGAATTAAATATTATTGAAATTCAGGGAACGGCGGAAGAAGAAAGCTTTAGTCGGACTCAACTTAATCAGTTAATTGATATGGCAGAAACAGGAATACAGGAGTTGTTAGACGCTCAACGTCACGCCCTAAGCTAATCCGAATTAAAACTTCTTGTAGTGGACTGACACAGCTAAAATCGTGGGATAGATTAGGTTCGTAGTAGGGGCTTTAGCCCTTAATCGTATAAGTTTTCTGGGTATAAGGCTAATCCACTAAATTAGGTGCGCCAAGCCAGTAGTGGCGTGGCACAGCTAAAATGGTGGAATAGGTTGTAGGTTGGGTTTCGACTTCGCTCAACCCAACAGAATCTAGGGCTAAAGCCCTTACTACGAACCCAAGCTAATCTACCAAAGAAGGTAATTGATTTACAATGTATTAGCTTGTTCGATCCACTGGATATGCTGCGTCAATAATTGAGATAAATCATAACGCTCCAGAATCGTTTTTCGCGCTTGAACTCGCAGCGCCGCCATCCCGTTAGGATGATTCAGCACTTCTTCCACCCGTTCAGCTATGGCTTGGGGCGAAAAAAAGTCGGTTAATAAACCATTAACCCCATCCTGGATAACTTCAGTTACAGGTGCAGTGTTCGACGCCACCACTAAACAGGCTGTTGATAAGGCTTCTAACATTGACCAGGATAAAACAAAGGGACGGGTTAAATAAATATGAACGGAAGAAGCTTGTAATACTTGCAGATAATCGGGATAGGGAAGTAACCCGGTAAAATGCACGCGGTTGAGATCCAGGGGAAATTTTTCCAGCATGACATCCTTATAGGTTTTGCCATCCGGAAGGGATTTCCCATAGGCGACACGATTTTCACCCACGATAACTGCATGGCAATGGGGGCGTTTTTCTTGCAGTAAGGCAATGGTTTCTATCAACTGAGGAAAGCCACGATAGGGTTCCATTCCTCGGGCGACATAGGTGACAAGTTCCTCGACGTGAGATAGGTCTAAATTTAACCGAGGCAGGACTAACTTATGTCCTGGTTTCGGTTGAAAAAAGTTGGTGTCAATCCCATCATGGTGTACCGTAATTTTATCCCGATACTCTGGGGGAAACTGTTGCTGCTGCCAACGAGTAGGGGAGAGTCCGCGATCGCAACTGTACAAATCAATCAGAATCGGCGCGTTTTTGATCCGAATCCGGGCTTCATCGTCGGCGTTGAGGGGTTCTGCTGGATCGAAGTCGGCGTCTGAACGGTGGGCGTGATAAAACCACTCGAAATAGCATAATAGTTTCGCTTTGGGGAAACTGTCTTTGATAAAGAACGTCGGACCCCAACCGGAATGACCATACACCACATCGGGGATAAACCCATTAGCTTTGAGTTGTTCACATAGGCGATAAACCGCTTGTCCTTGTAGCACTGCATTTTCCAAGGGGCGGACATAGTGATGGGTTTCTGGACGGGCTTGACGAGATGGTGCATAGATTACCTTGGCAACACCAGGTAATTGACCTTCTTTGCGCGTTGTACCAAAGACGACTTGGTGACGCGGGTTTTGCGCCAAGGTAACAGCGAGGTGGCGGAATTGGGCGGGAAAGTTGGAATGCAAAAATAAGATTCGCATTAGGTGGTTGTTGGTAGTCTTGGATACAGTTTTTCTTGGATGACTTCTTCCTTGACAACAGGTTGATCTCCTGATCAATTATCACAGGTTGGGGATTCGTTCAGAGTCTAGTTTGTCGGTGATAATTAAACGTTATCCTCCAGATGAGGCATAGAGCGCAATCGAGCTAATCCAATTCCCGTAGCACCATGACACCAAGCTGTCATATAATTGACTCGTCCTGGGTTTCCAGAACGCACGGTAGTCTCAAATTCGCGTAAATCGGGCCAATTTCCGACACCTGGGGAAAAGAGACTGCGTTCGTAGGCGATCGCATTGAAACGGAATGACGCTCGCGCATCTGTCCAGATTCTCGTATCTCGTTCCTCGCTATAGCGAAAGCTTCACGCAACGCTGTTCCTAGACATGATAGAACGCAACTTGGTATTAGTCCTTGGACAATCCTCGTCTAGTTCCGAACTGCTACTATGGCATACAGCGATTTTTCATTGACTCAGGTCAAAAAAGTATTTGGACTAACCGAACAATCGGTTCAGCTTTTCAGTGATGTCGCTACCTTAGAACCGAGTAACTGGTTACAGGAAACCTTCAGCTACAGCCTTAAATTAGCCCTGTATTCCTCCAGTGAGAAAGCCCGTTCAGAATTTATTATTGCCCCAATTTTAATTGAGCTAGAGCGACGAAATCCGAATAAAATATCTATCTATTCTGGCGAAAAGCTGGATGTAGATGAGGAACAATGCTTGAAAGGAGAATGAGATTTTATCTTGGCTAAAAGTCCCATTTCGCTGACGATGCAGGCTCCGATTGTTTCGTTGGTAGAAGCGAAAAAAAGCGATATCAAAGGGGGTTTAGGTCAGTGCATTGCACAAATGTTGGGAGCGCAAAGGTTTAACCAGCTAGAAGATAACTCAATTTCGGGGATTTACGGCTGTGTGACTACGGGAGAAGATTGGCAATTTTTGAAGTTAGAGGGCAATTTTATTTTGGTGGATAACCAGCGATATTACATTAATGAACTGGAGAAACTGTTGGGTGTTTTTCAATTTATCGTGGATAGTTACGAAACACATTGACAACCGTAGGGGCGGGTTTAGTCACAATTGTAGGGGCGGGTTTAGGGAATTAATTTAGCTAGTCAGAACTAACTGAACAACGAAACCCGCCCTGCCTCACCAATAATACCAAATCCGCCTTTATAACCCCCTTTTGAAGAGGCGATTAAAATCGCTGCTACACAAACAAAGTCCGCCTGCGCGGACTGGTTTATAACCGGGGTGGCTAACCCAGATTTGGTATAAGCTGTCATGCCTTTAAATTGGGTATTAGTAGCGAGCAAGATGCAAAGCCTGCGGCATGGCTTCGCTTAACACACTACAAGGATGAGAGCAATTATTGACATTAAGGTTTAAATGCCGAACAGCTTAATTGAACAACCAAATCCACTCTTGTTCAAAATTGTCGGAGTTCCTTTTGGGATTTTTCGGGCGCACGGAGCGTGCGCCCCTACGGGTGTAACATCAGGCTAATGATACCGCTATCAATGAGTGGGTCTATACTGATAAAAATCTAGCGTGATTCTATTATGCTCAGTCTACAAACCTGAGTCGGGGCGGGTTTAGTTACATCGGGTTGCAACCGAAAAGATAGTAGTGAAACCCGCCCCTACACAAGAACGACCAAACGTGCAATATTAGTCGTCGAACATACTCTCCCGACGTCTCTCCCGTCTCAAATTTCGTCATGCTCTCAAAGATTAAGCGGCAAAAATTATTTAAAATATATGACACAGGGGTTCCGGCTCAGGTCGTCATATCAGGCTGAAAACCTTAATGTTGCTAGATTATCAGCTTGCATTATCACCACAAGTACGGGAGAATCCATTGCTCCTTGGGGGCTTGAACGTTGAGGAATTTCGCGAAAGTTTAAGAATGATTGCAATAAACAACTGTTAAGTTGTTTTAATTATAGACTGAATCCCAGTCATTAAGCGGGTTTGGGCGATTTTGCCCCCATGACTATCCGCGTTAATACCTACTCACGAAACGCTTAAAGTCTGAGACAATCAGAAACGACCTCAACCATAAACTTATCGATAACACTGCCCATTCGTCCTCAATCGGGCTTTGTGCAACTAATACAAGGGAGAAACTCGTATGAAATTAGCTTACTGGATGTATGCAGGTCCGGCTCACATTGGCACTCTCCGCGTTGCCAGTTCGTTTAAGAATGTCCACGCGATCATGCATGCACCACTGGGCGATGATTATTTTAACGTGATGCGATCGATGCTAGAACGGGAGCGAGATTACACCCCAGTAACCGCCAGCATCGTAGATCGACACGTTTTGGCACGGGGTTCTCAGGAAAAAGTGGTGGACAATATCATCCGCAAGGATAAGGAAGTCACCCCAGATCTGATTGTATTGACCCCCACCTGCACCTCCAGCATCCTCCAAGAAGATTTGGCTAACTTCGTCGAACGCGCCGAGATTGAAGCCAACAGTGATGTAATGCTGGCAGATGTGAACCACTACCGGGTGAATGAACTACAAGCTGCCGATCGCACTTTAGAACAAATTGTCCAGTTTTACCTGAAGAAAGCGAACAAGAAAGGGGAATTACCCGAAGGGAAGACGGAAAAACCCTCGGTGAACATCATTGGCATTTCCACTCTCGGCTTCCACAACCAGCACGACTGCACCGAATTAAAGCGGTTAATGGCTGATTTAGGGATTGAAGTAAACGAGGTGATCCCAGAAGGTGCTTCGGTTCACAATCTGAAGAATTTGCCTCGTGCTTGGTTTAATTTAGTTCCTTATCGGGAAATCGGCATGATGGCGGCGCGTTACCTGGAAGCCGAGTTTGATATGCCTTATGTGGATATCACGCCGATGGGAGTAGTGGAAACAGCGCGGTGTATCCGTAAGATGCAGCAGGTACTCAACCAGCAAGGCGCTGATGTGGATTACGAGGAGTATATTAATAATCAGACGCTGTATGTGTCCCAAGCCGCTTGGTTCTCCCGTTCCATTGACTGTCAGAATTTAACCGGGAAGAAAGCCGTTGTCTTTGGTGACAATACCCATGCGGCGGCGATGACCAAGATTTTGGCACGGGAGATGGGGATTCATGTGGTGCTAGCGGGAACGTACTGCAAGTATGATGCAGACTGGTTCAAGGAACAGGTGAGCGAGTACTGTGACGAGATCCTAATTAGCGATGATAACGGCAAAATTGGCGATGCGATCGCGCGGATTGAACCCTCGGCTATTTTTGGCACTCAGATGGAACGCCATGTGGGTAAGCGGTTGGATATCCCCTGTGGTGTGATTGCGGCACCGATTCATATCCAAGACTTCCCCATTGGGTATAAACCCTTCATGGGTTACGAGGGGACAAATCAAATGGCTGATTTGGTCTATAATTCCTTCACTTTGGGAATGGAAGATCACCTGTTGGAAATCTTCGGCGGTCATGATACCAAGGAAGTAATTACCAAAGGAATTTCCGCTGATTCTGACTTGAATTGGAATAAAGAAGCGCAAGCGGAATTGAATAAAGTTCCTGGTTTCGTGCGCGGTAAGGTGAAGCGGAATACAGAGAAATTTGCCCGGGAGCGAGGATTCACGGAAATTTCACTTGAGGTGATGTACGCCGCTAAAGAATCTGTCGGCGCTTAGAAGAACTTCGCGATCGCACGCTGTAGTAGAATGAGAGTGTTTCCTGGCTGGGGACACTCTCATTGGTTCTGATAGCCAAGAAAATTAACTTAATTTCTGTTATTACTCTTCCCACGACAAGCAGTAGAGAGCAAATTAGTGATAGAGTAATGGCTGATGTTATAGAAGCTTTGATAGGAGCCATTTATTTGGATCAAGGCTTTTCCAAATGTAGAGAGGTTATTACAAGCTTATTTGAGTTAGATCGAATAAGTCCTCCATATAATACAAAAACGGTAAATACAGAAACAACTGTTGTAGATGTAGAAAATCCCATTTCGGTTTTACAAGAATTGCTAGCAAAATATGGTAATTCTCCACCTCAGTATATTGAGTTATATAAACAAGGTTCTGATCATCTACCAGTATTTACTATAAGAGCTACCTGTGAATTTAGAGGACAAAATTTAGTAGCAGATGGCAGTGGAAGGGCAAAAAAAGAAGCAAAGAGGAATGCCGCTCACAAATTACTTGCCCTAGTAATTAGCTTATAAAAAAAGTCTCAGAGTAACTGAATAAGGCAATTGCGTGAAGAATCTCAGACAGAGAGATCGCAGCTACGGTATTGCATCTCCTCCAGACAAAGACAGAATTGTATTGATAAAAGCTTTTAATTCGGAACAAGCTTCAATAGCATCCATCAGATCGTTTTGCTCTAAGATTTTTTTGGCATCACGCGCTTTATTATAACTTCGAGAACTTTTCCCTAATTCAAAGATTTCTTTAATTCGCTGGGAAGGCGGATTATCATGATTAACTTTCTCAGGATTGCCACTGGGAGCAGATTTATTATGTTTAGCCAGTTTCTGAATAGTTGACCAAAACGGTAAAAGCCAAGCTTCAAATTCATAGGATGCAGCATGGGGATAAAACTTGGGGTTATTTCCCACCCATTCCCTCATTTTTTTCTTAGCATCTTCTGCATCTTCAAAATCTCTAATCCCTTTAGTATCCGTATAAACGTCTGTCAGTGCAATGACAGCATCATAAGCATCTTTACCACTCAGGAGTTTTTCAACCTGACGTTTGAGTTTATTTCCTTTAGGAATACGACCACCCGCTCCAGATGTGACAAACTTTAGTTTGGGCATCTGTTGGGGTAAATACCGCTTGAGGAACTCGATTAGGATTGGTTTAAACGCTTTTTCAGTTGATCCTTCAACTAAAATGGCAATCTTCATGGACGCCCTCCCATTAGGTTCATCGCCCATAGTTGGTCTAAACTATACTCTTCTAGCCACTTTTCTAAATCTAGAGAATCTGCCCACGTTAGAGTCGTTAATCCATCTTCGGCGTCACACACCAATACTTCTTTGGGTTCAAGAAATCGGATAAGTCTATCTGAATGCGTTGCCACAATCAGTTGAGTTCGTTGAGCAGCTTCTCGCATGACATGAGCTAACAATTGGAGCAATTCTGGATGTAAACTCACTTCTGGTTCATCAATCAGAGTTACAGCGGTTAAATCTCGACTTTGTAGGAGTGTCACCAACCACAAAAAGCGCAATACTCCCTCAGATAGTTGATGCATATAGAGGGGTTCTGAAAAATTTTTATCTTTCCATGTCATTGCCAAAGTACCTGCTGCTACGGGCGGAAAACTCAATCGTTCAAAATCGGGAAAGGCAGCAGAAAGGGTATCTTCTACAATTTCAAATCGATCAGGATCGGTTTCTCTTAGATAATAAAGACAAGAGACTAAATCTTCTCCATTGGCTCCAGGTAACGTGGCTGGACGCAGGGATTGAGGCAAACGAACCGGACTTTTAGGAGCCACATTTAATTCCCAGGATCGATAAAAACTACAGGAGGCTAATCGCTTTCGCAATGTCTCCGGTTGTTGATACATTTTGGGAACCTGAGACAGAGATGTTTCTAAGGGATTATGTTCCCAATTCGGTCGCAATAGTCCGAGTTCCTGTGGCGTGGAATACTTGATATCTAAGCCACTAGAATCAATGTACTTAAAGGGTTGAGGTGCATGAGGATCACGCTGTTGGGTCAATGTTTCTAGACCAATTTCATAGAACTGACCTTTAAAAGTTATTCTGAGGTTGTAGTTTAGGGGTGGCTCATTTGGAACAGACATGGACAAGGCGATCGCTAAATTATCTACCTTGCTGCGTGTCACCATATCACGAAGACCACCTAATTCGGAAATATTGGACTGTAGCTGACCTTTTGCTGACGCGGCTAGGAGTGAGAATATCTCTAAAAAAGATGTTTTACCTACTCCATTTGCACCAATCATCACCGTTAGAGGTCGCATATCCACTTGTACGGAAAACAAGCGACGGTATCCTTCGATGGTTATGTGTTCAAATGAGTTCATATTTGGATTTATTTCACTTGTTTATAGTTACTGGAATGATTAGACTCTGACTTTGAACGTTTCGCGTTCATTTCAAGAGTATCACAAAAATAAATAGCCTTAAATTATAGCGTACTTTGGGCTTTTTTTGTAGCTAATTTGTAGCTAACGCCCTATTTACGAGTGCCGACCTGTAAGATAAAAAGCGATAATGAACGTCAACTGTTGGTAGTGAGCAAACGTATTCACGTTACAATTCCCGACTATATTTATGAAACTTTAGAGCAATGGGCAGACAACGAAGGCAGACCCAGAGCGAGTTTAGCTGCCTTTTTGATTGAGGTAGCTGTATTAGAAGCTCAAAAGACCGGACAGATACCACCCAAGCCAGAAAAACCAGATAAAGGCAGATAAGGATGATTTATGTCAATTCAGCGCCAATGGATAACTAACAGTCGCATCCCCTGGTTTTTGGGTCGAGTGTTGTGCTGTGTGAGTTTGGGACTGACTATTGCTTGTCAAGCAGAACCTCCCTCTGGGGTGAATTCTCCAGGAACGTCTGCTGAATCTGTCGTTTCCTCTAGTTCTACCGAACCAGCCACTCAGACTAACTCATCGTCAACGGATAGCCACAGAACTATAAAGAGCAGCAGGTAGCCAATCAAGACGCGATCGCACTCTCTATAATTAGAGTTAGCTCCTCTAATGTTTGTGCTATGTCCGTAACAGAATTACTCCCAACACTGCAAAAACTATCTCGTGCTGATAAGTTTCGGCTTATGCAATTCTTAGTTGCACAGCTAGCTCAAGAAGAAACTGATGGGTTACAGCCTAGTCAGACTTATCCCGTTTGGTCACCTTATGATGCGTTTGAGGCGGCGGATACCATGCTCAAAGCACTGGAAGCCCAGAATAGTAATGACCATGCAGAATGCTGAACGATACTTGTTCACTGTAGCTGATTCTACATTTGGTGCGGCGAGTCTTCGACCCTATTTGCCCATTACCCTGACATATCAAGGAAAATCGATTACATCTTCGGGCTTGCTTGACACGGGAGCGGCGGTTAACGTACTACCCCATGAGCTAGGTATTGAGTTGGGTGCAGTTTGGGAGCAAGCGACAACGCCACTACAGTTAACAGGTAATCTCGCTCAATTTGAGGCTCGTGTCCTAATTATGTCAGCGGTAGTTGCCCAATTTAATCCTGTGCAGTTGGTGTTTGCATGGACTCAAGCCTCTGGTATTCCCTTATTGTTAGGACAAGCTAATTTTTTTCTGGAATTTGATGTTTGTTTCTATCGCTCTCAATCGGCTTTTGAGATACGACCGAAAGACTCTTCAGCGTAAGGATGTCGTGCTTGCTTGGTCTGTTTAAGTTTTTGCGATCGCACTATTCGTAGTTAGCAATAAGAGATACACGGCTTCCGAAAAGGTTGAATATTCTCGATTTTTCTATTGCACTATTTTAGCTGGGTCACGCCAGTAGGGTGCGTTAGCGCTAGCGTAACGCACCAACTTACTTATTAACCCCCTAATTGACTCAAACGCTTGATAATTTTCAAAACGTTGTAGAGTTCATTCCCTCGATTATCAATCACAAACTCATCCGATAACGCATACTTAGGCGTTTCTTCTCGTACTAACTTGACAAACCTAAAATTGACGCCATTGGTAATCATACCAAACGTGGGTGTTTCCGGGTTGGGGTCGGCTAGCATATAAGTTAGAATTTGGGCTAACCCTTCTTCGATAGAGAACGCCGTTTGCTTGGATTCGATAACCGTAACCCAGAAATTTTGTTTCAGAACCAGGATGTCAATTCTACCTTCGATAATAACAGTTTCATCCTCTGCCAGAATCTCCAATGATTTTTCCGCTTTGATGTGAAAGGGAGATAGATATAAACCCGCAATAAATAAAAGCGGACTGACAATTGTTAATTTAACAACATTTTCTAACAACGGCGGATATTCGACTAAATTGAAATATCCCTCCTGCACCCGATCAAGTTCTTGTTTCTCTATATCCGTTAATTCGGGGAGATTGGTTTGCCATTCCCAAAAAAACTGGTCATCCCGAATGCGCTGAAGACTGAATTTATCAATTAGGTAGCGTAAATCTATTCTTTGGGCTTTTAGAGTTTCAACCATAAGACTTTATTTGTGATTACTTCGGTATAGGAATAGCAGTTAGCCGTCATAAGACATCATGTAGAGACTAATCTGGCACATCTGACTAGAAAATCGGTGAGGAGGGCGGGTTTTGTTGTTCATTTATCGGTGAGGAGGGCGGGTTTTGTTGTTCATTTATCGGTGAGGAGGGCGGGTTTTGTTGTTCATTTATCGGTGACTATCTAATTGAATCCCTAAACCCGCCCCTACAAATTGTCCCTAAACCCGCCCCTACAAATTGTCCCTAAACCCGCCCCTACAAATTGTCCCTAAACCCGCCCCTACAAATTGTCCCTAAACCCGCCCCTACAAATTGTCCCTAAACCC
>NZ_JAVJQP010000062.1:0-19283 GCF_040218875.1 Coleofasciculus sp. D1-CHI-01 | reverse complement strand
CTGCGGACTTGGGCATTTTCTGAACTCTCTTGACTCTCGAATCCTTCTGACTTAATAATTAATTGAGTTGCTGAACTAAAGGCTGATACATTTATTAAAACATTTTGACAATTATTTTCATAATTGGTTAAAGTATTTTTTAAAGTTTTTCCATCAATAGCAATCCAATCCGTCCCCTCTTTTTTCCAATAATGTTGCTCGACAAAATTTTCAAATATGGCTTTTATCTCTAGGGTTTCAATGCCGATCATCACTCTTCTTATTGTACTATAAGATGGTAATTTTTCTGGACATATTCCTAGCCATTGTATTAGGTTTTCTTTTTGGTCATGGCTAAATCTTGCGATCTTCTTATAATTGACATGTCCCGTCATCAGATCCAAAAAAATAATAGATAAAACTACCCATAATTCGTGCCGTTTGCCTCGCTTGTTGCGAAAATCCTTGACTTTTTTGAATTATTCAATTAGGCGAGTAAGCATGATTTTTTTGAAATTGAAAAAAGTGAGCTTTTCTTAATTTTACCGGGAAAAGTTCACTTTTATTTTAAAGATTCCCCCGGACTTTGAAAACCCCCTGGGTCGGGAGAGGGGCTAGGGGTTTAGCTTAAGTTGACACGGATGGTTGGTTGAGGCTATTTGCCCTAGCTATTTAGGATAACATTTATTCTCCCCCACTCATTCCTCCAAACCACTCCGACAATGTATTGAATTTTGCCAACCAGTATTAGGCGTAACATTGGGCGCTTCGGCGGTGAGAACGATTGTTCCATCGGGTAATTTTAGGAAGCCTTGGGCTTCAATGATTGGGGTTGAACGAGTCTGGGTTACGGGTTCAATTTTTGCCGGAGAGTTATCACTATTGGGAGTCAATGGACGTAAATCTTCCCACACATTATCGGTTCCCGTGACTTGGGAAATTGTCGGAGGAACTCCGCCGCGTCCACTGATGATAAAATGGCTGGGAGTTTGGTTAGAACGCCCTTGACAGAAATTGACAAAATCCGGTGGAGAAGCTGGGGGAGGTAATTGCAGTAATCCGGTGTTCGGGTCAATTTCTAAAGTGTCGAGTTCTACGACTCCTTGTTCGCCAAATTCGGAACTGGCGGTAATGTCAGAAAGGGGAGTCAGGCGAGGGCGAAATTCGAGTCCATAAATTTTGTTGGCGGTGATATCAACTCTTCCCCCATTCCCCAAGAATGCATTGGCGGTAATATCGCTATTTTCCCAGGGAAGCCCGACAATAAAGGGTGAATTAATCCGGATATTGCCCCCATTTCCCCCCGCTTGAGCAGTCCCAGCCGTGGTGGAAATTGAACTGTTATGGCGTAGGAGTAATATATCGTTAACGTTGAGGGTAATATTACCACCCTCGGTTGCTTCAGTTTCAGCAATAATAGTTCCCTGCTGATCTAATATTATTTTGTCTGCTGTGATTCCTATATTCCCAGCATCCCCTGTGGCTTGACTAATCGGTGGAATCTCAAGATTAGACAAAATATCCAACAGAACGGCGGGAATTGCCGGAACTCTTACTTGTGTCGCACCCCCAGCCGCTACGGTAACTCTGGCTTGTTCCCGTACAATTAAATCTTGTGTATTAATTGTCAAGTTTCCAGCTTGACCAGTCCCAAAGGTTTGAGCATACAAACCACTAGATAAACCTCTATCGGAACGTCCCCGGAGTTCAACAGAAGAAGCGTTCACGATTAAATTTCCTCCTTGACTTCCCTGACTATCTTGACCAAAGGTAGACGCTGAGGCTATCGCGCCATCTTCCACAATCAAGTTCGTGGTGTTAATGGTTAAATCTCCAGCATTACCAATGTTACTGGTATCAGTAAATAAACCCGTAGGAATTTCATCACCGTTGTTCAAGATACCCGTTCCACTCAGTTGCACTGTTGAAGCATTTACTGTCAAATCTCCTCCCTCACCAGTTGTGGTTGTGGAAGCGGTTACGATTGCCCCATCTTGCACAATTAACTGATTGGTATTAATAGTTAAATTTCCGGCATTTCCTGGCTTAAACAGTCCATTGGTCAGGGCATTAGTCGTCAGGGCGCTGGGAAATGTTCCATCACTACCGATTAATTGAACAGACTCCGTAGCCTCGACGATTATATTTCCTCCTTTACCTTGACCCGAGGTTAAAGCTGATACTCTAGCACCACCCTGAAGGCTTAAACGGTCAGTTTCAATCCTTAATTCTCCAGCATTTCCTATATCGTAAGCTTCCGTTAATATTCTGGCTCTTCCTTGAAGATTTAACTCTGGAGTTTCTACGAAAACATTTCCCGGTTCACCACTCCCATCAGAGGTAGCAAACAAACCTGTTGAATTTCCCTCCGGTAATGAATCAGTCAGGTTGACTGACTCAGAAGCCTTTACTGTGATATTTCCTCCCTGATTGTTGCCAACTACTCTAGAAAGTAATCGGGCACCATCAGCGAGAGAAACTGATTGTGCCGTAACGTCAATATTACCACTATTACCCGTTCCTGCATTATTCGTGGAGTCAATAATCACTCCCGTGGCATTGACTGCGCTATCACTATGAATACGAATCTCGCCACCATTTGAGGTAATTCCCCCAATCAAATTTATATCACTGGTTGCCTCTAAGATAACTCGTCCTCCTAGAGTTTCAATATTGACTGTGGTAATACTGCCATCTGATGGTTTTACAGAAGTCGTGAAAGAGGGTAAAGTCGAGCTATTATCCGGTGGTGTGACTGGGGGTGTTGAGGAAGCATCGGCAAAGACTTTGATATTATCGATCCCCCAGTTCTCATTTTCTAGCACTTCTCCAGGCGGTAACTTAGCAAAATCTATTTGTAGAGAGTTTGATGTGTGGGCTAAGGAAAAATTTATCGTGTAGATTGAGTCACCGAAGCGTAAGTCCGGAATATCAGAAGACGTATATCCCAATTCATCTATGCGAACAGCAGATTGACGAGCCGGATGATCTTCTTGAAGATAATCATCCGGAAATGATTGTTTACTGTTGACATTACTAAACGTTGCGTTTACCCACACATTATTATCAATACTTAACTGCCAAACATCGGGTCCACTAATCGCCGAGGTATCGTTACCGTCCCATGAGCCAATAATATATAGATCAAAAGATCCTGTAACCTGGGCAGGTGAAGGAAGATTATTAAGTGTTAAACTTACCGTTTCTTGACCAAAGGGTCCCAGGAAAGTTGTATCGATTGTGCCTTCATCGGGTGTTTTTTCTGTTTTTGTATTAGACCATTCTGAACCAACTACTCCTTCAAAATTGTTCTCATACTTGAATGTGGAGTTTGTTGGCGGTGGCGGTGGTTGCTGGGGTAGATTTGGCGGAGTTACCGGATATTTTAGATTATCAACTCCCGATCGCATAATTAAAGCTGGCTCACTTGTCAATATAGCAATATCTGGGTCAGTGGGGTCATTCGTGTTATTTAAAGCAACATCAGCTTGAGTAATTATGATATTTCCTGTCTTGATGCTTCCGGTGGCTTCGATTAACAGTGAAGCGCCTGTATAATCTCCCAGAATTACATCTCCATCTACACTTATAATCGGGTCATAGTAACTCCAAAACTCCCCCGGTTCCCCCGCTAAATTCAGAATCGAAAACTGACCCCCACTGGCAAAATGAGCATCCCCAGAAATAACCCCATCACTAATTAAACTTAAATCCCCAACACTCTGAAATGGGGTTCCTGGATGATTCAATGCCAGAATATCAATGCCTTGATTTCCTTGAATATAAAGATTCCCGCCTGTATGGGCAATAAACGGAGTTTCTACACTATCCCGCACTCGCACCGTATCCCCCGCCAATAAGATTAAATCTCCAGCCGTGACTAACTGACTCTCCTCTAAAATTAAATGATTATTCGCGAATAAAAAAGCCGACTGCGCCAACCCATCCCGCACTGTTGCATCTCCCGTTAATGCGGCTATCTCCAAATGTCCGGCGGGGGCGGCTAATTGTCCGGTACTGTTAATTTTTCCGCCAACTAAGGTTAAATCTCTCCCAACTTCTAGACTGCCAGAATTCGTAATCACGGCTGCATTCTGATTTCCATATTGCAATCCTAAGGGAACATTAATAGTGAGTAATGGCGGTGCTTCTGGATTAGTTGCACTGAAGATAGTGCCATTCTCAAATACCACCCCATTGGCTGTACTCCCAATAAACGAACCCCGGATGTCTAATTGAGCATTTTCACCAAAGAGAATTCCATTGGGATTGATGAAAATTAAATCGGCTGCACCATTGACGCCTAATGTCCCCAAAATGTCAGAAGGATCAGTTCCGGTTACCCGACTAAAAATGGCTTCAATTCCGTCAGGGTTGGCAAAATAAACCCGTTGTCCTTCGTTAATATTAAACTCTAAAAAGCTATGAAATAAGGCGGAACCTCGACTAGCGCCATCCTGAATTAAATCGGCGGTTACTCCATCGATAACTACGCCATTCTGTAGGATTGAGGAACCTTCAGCGCCTAATGTGGAATCGGGTGTAATCTGGGCGAGGACAGGGTTACAGGGGATGAAGAGGAAGGGAGCGATCGCGCTCCAATATCTTAAATGCTGTAAGCCTTGATTGATGGTCATCATAGCACCCTCTACATTTGAAATTTAGATCATTCCTAACCTGATATTTATTTTATTGTGTTTTGTGTCCTGTGTCCTGTAATCCTGTAATCCTGTAGGGGCTCATCGGGAGCATTATCGTTACCGGGAAATCCATTCCTTTTATCGACTCGCCCTCTTCGTTGGTTCACCTGTTGCCAACGATAACTCGGTGGGTTACGGCGGATAGTTAATTAAATGGTTTGTTGAGTCAATTGAGTACCGCCTAACCCACCCTACGGTTTACGGGTGATCGGGGTCTATAGGACGGCACATTTTCCCATGGTATAAAAGTACCTAAAATCAGAAAGAAAGTCAAGCACTAATTCTATTTTTTTCGCCGCGATTTCCCTAATTTCCCTTCGTGATTATCGTCAAGATTGACTCCAGTCTTGCCATTCTAGCCCTTCAATTCGGCTAAAATGACGCTGGTTGTGGGTAATGATAACTAGATTATTGGCAACTGCAGTACCAGCAATTAACAGATCAATATCATCGACAGGCGTTCCATCTTTTCGCAGGCTAGCATAGAAGTCTGCTGAAAGGGTGACAGATGTTTGGGTGAGGGGCAAAACGGTGTTTTGAGTGGCAAATTCTAGAAATAAGGCAAGTTGCTTGTGGGCGTCGCGATGGTTTAAGCCACTGAGAATTTCGTAGTAGGTAATAATGCTGAGGTTGATTTTACGATATTTGTTCAGATAGGTCTGAACATTAGAAACGACGGCTGGATTGCCGCGAAAAAACATGGATAGAATGTCAGTGTCAACTAAGGCTGGCTTCATCGGTTTTGCCTCTGTTGAAATGCTTGCTGACGGCGCTGGGAAATGTCGTCTAAGAAGTCAGTATAGGTTTCGTTGGGTAGATCTCTCCAGCAACCTGCGAATTTCATGATCAGTTGGCTGGGAGAATGGGCAGGTTCTGAACGTAGTCGGAATGTATGAATCAGCTCTAATAGTTCAATCAGTTTATCATCGGGAACACTCTGGATTTCTTGCAAAACTTTGGTTCTTAGTTCTGAACTATTCATGAGTCAGTAGTCCTCCATTAATGACTTAAGTAGTCGGACACAATTAAAGTTAACGGTTGAGATTAGGAAGGATCAGGGAACAGGGAACAGTAAGAGTTTGAGGCTTGTTAACATTTCTTAGCACGTCGGGGATGGCGGGGTAGTTTGCGATCGCACTTCAAGCTCCGAGACGTTGTAAGCTTTGATTGATGGTCATCATAGCACCCTCTTTGATTTGATAGTTAGGTCATTCCTAACCTGATATTTATTTTATTGTGTTTTGTGTCCTGTGTCCTGTAATCCTGTAATCCTGTAATCCTGTAACAACTTTGTAGGGGCGAGTCGCTGCACTATCATGACGGGGAAATCCATTAATTTACCCGACTCGCCCCACTATCGCGAACGGGAAAACCCTTAGTTGTGTTGAGGAATTCTCGTCGTTAGTTCATTCCTGATCAAGGATAACCTGGTGGGTTACGGCAGATATTTAATTAAATGGTTTGTTTCCTGAATTGATTACTGCCTAACCCACCCTACGGGTTAAGCTGTCATGCATTTAAATTGGGTATTAGTAGCGAGCAAGATGCTCAATCTAGCGAGCAAGATGCAAAGCCTGCGGCATGGCTTCGCTTAACGCACTACGGCAAGGATGAGAGCCATTATTGATATTAAGGTTTAAATGCCGAACAGCTTACGGTTGATTGGGGTCTATAGGACGGCACATTTTCCCATGATATAAAAATACATAAAATTAGCAATAAAGTCAAGCCCTAATTTGGTCTTTTTTGGGTCAATGTCCCTTGAAGTTACAATTAAAACCTGATCGTTTGTAGGGACACGATAGTATCGTGTCCCTGTGTTAAACCCATGGCGGTTCTAGATGATCGTGAAGTCGAAATGGGTGAGAGTGTTGGCTTGAACCCCTGTTAAGGTGGCAAGCTGTTCACCACTGTCCTGAATCGTAAGCAAGGTGTCATTTTCTTGGCTATTAGTGCCTTGGCTAATTGATAGATCATTAAAGGTAATTCCGCCCGTTAAACCAATCCAATCCATGCCCACGGTAAAGTTGAAAATGGTATCTGTACCCGCACCTGAACCGAGGACAAAGGTATCCATACCCGTTCCACCATAGAGTTGGTCATTTCCTGCACCGCCATCGAGGAGATCATCGCCACTCCCGGCGTAGAGTTGGTCATTCCCTGCGCCGCCTTCTAGCCAGTCGTAACCGGAACCGCCTTTGAGGAGATCATCGCCATCACCGCCCATTAGGTAATCATCCCCCGATTGTCCTAATAGGGTGTCCATCCCATCACCGCCTTCGATGTAGTCATGACCTGCACCACCATCTAGGTAATTGGTTCCCTGTTGACCGTATAATTGATCATCCCCGTCACCTGCTGACAGGTGGTCATCGCCGGAACCTCCCTCTAGATAGTCGTCACCATCGCCACTCTCTAATACATCATCCCCGGCTTGTCCATAGAGTTGGTCATTACCTTTTCCTCCCAGAAGCTGGTCATTATCCGCACCACCATCTAGGTAATCATCGTCGGTTCCGCCAGTGAGGATATCTTCACCCGCTTGACCATAGAGTTGGTCATTACCGCGATCGCCGTTTAGGGTATCATTGCCTACACCGCCCTCTAGGTAATCGTTTCCGGCGTTCCCCTCTAGGGAATCATCGCCCTGTTGACCATAGAGTTGATCGTTACCGATATCGCCGATAAGCTGGTCATTGTCTAAGCCGCCTTCTAGGTAATCATGACCAGAACCGCCGTTTAAGATATCGATACCGGATTCACCGAAGAGTTGATCATTATCGTCACCGCCGTTAATCTGATCATTGCCACTTCCGCCATCCAGATAATCATCCCCTGTTCCACCGTCCAGAGTATCATTGTGATCGCCTCCCCAAATGAGGTCATCGCCGGAACCCCCATCCAGGATATCGTCACCGGTTTGACCATAGAGTTGGTCATCCCCAGAACCGCCTTGCAATAGGTCATGATCTGCGCCACCATCGAGGACATCTTCACCATCACGTCCATAAAGGCGATCGCGTCCTGTGCCACCATAGAGTTGATCATCCCCATCACCCCCGTCTAAATAGTCGGTTCCGGCTTGTCCAAATAGGCTATCATCACCGGCTTCACCCCAAAGTTGGTCACTTCCATCCCCGCCATCTAACCAGTCATTCCCTTTCTTTCCATAGAGGCGGTCAAATCCTGCATTCCCCAGCAGGTGGTCATCACCCGCACCCCCGTTGAGGAGGTCATTGCCAGAATTCCCTTCTAAGGTATCATTATCGGCATTCCCGTAGAGGCGGTCATTTCCCTCACCCCCCGATAACTGATCATTCCCATCGCCACCCTGAAGGACATCAGTTCCCGCGTCTCCGGATAACATATCCGCGTCATCACCACCCCAAAGGGCGTCATTTCCGACACCACCCGTTAAGGTATCAAATCCGGCGCGACCATATAAGGTATCATTGCCGTCATCTCCATTCAGTTGGTCACTGCTATCGCCACCATCCAGGAGATCATTGCCATCGCCACCGTTGAGATGATCGCGATCGCGTTTACCATAGAGACGGTCGTTTCCGGTATCACCCGTGAGTTCATCTTCTCCATCTCCGCCTTCTAGATAATCGTCGCCAGCGCCACCATTTAGGGTATCATTGCCTTGTTGACCATAAAGTTGGTCATTGCCTGCATCACCACTGAGGAGGTCTTCCCCTGCACCCCCATCCAGGTAATCATTATCTGCGCCACCCTCTAAGGTATCATTCCCAGCATCAGCATAGAGTTGGTCATTCCCTGCGCCACCGAGAATCTGGTCTTCCCCTTCCCCTGCATTGAGATAGTCTACCCCAGCGCCGCCATCTAAGGTATCATTCCCTTGGCGACCATAAAGGCGATCGTTATCATCACCCCCTGCTAATTGGTCATTCCCAAAACCGCCGTCTAGGTAATCAAAACCTGCGTCACCGGATAACTGGTCATCTCCCTCTCCCGCGTCTAAACGGTCATCGCCGCTACCGCCATTTAAGGTATCATCCCCAGCTTCTCCGTAGAGTTTATCGTTATTTTCGCCACCAGATAACTGGTCATTCCCGTCTCCGGCTTCTAGATAGTCATCCCCGGCTTGTCCGATCAGTTCGTCATCTCCGTCATGACCATAGAGTTTATCTTGACCTGCGCCACCGTCTAGGGTGTCATGACCAGATTGTCCATAGAGGTCATCATTTCCATCACCACCCAGTAGCAAATCATCCCCAGAACCACCATCCAGGTCATCGTTTCCAGCTTGACCCAAAAGTTGGTCATGATCCTCGCCACCAATTAGATTATCATCGCCAGAACCGCCATCGAGGGTATCATTCCCAGCCTGACCCAAAAGTTGGTCATGATCAGCGCCACCACTGAGACTATCATCCCCAGAACCGCCGTCTAGATAATCGATTCCGGCTTCAGCAATCAGTTGGTCATCGCCGTCGCCACCTTCTAAGTAGTCATGTCCATCACCACCATTGAGGAAATCATTCCCGGCTTGTCCATAGAGGGAGTCATCTCCCGCGCCAGCTTCTAAATGGTCATCCCCCGCGCCAGCATCTAAGATATCATCCCCCAACCGTCCAAACAGTTGGTCATTTCCGGTTCCGCCAAACAGGTTATCATTCCCTTCTCCTGCATCCAGGTGATCATCTCCGGCTTGTCCGTAGAGTTGGTCATTCCCGTCACCCGCTTCTAAATGATCATCACCCTGTCCGCCATCTAAGGTATCCTCACCCTGATGACCATAGAGGAAATCGGTATCATCGCCACCGGATAGACTATCATTCCCTGCACCCGCGTCTAAAATATCATGTCCGGCTTGACCCATCAGTAGGTCATCACCGTCGCCACTGATGAGAACATCTTCACCCTGTCCGCCATCCAGGGTATCCTCACCGGTTTGTCCAAAGATGACATCATCGCCATCGCCACCGATGAGATAATCCTGTCCATCTCCACCATCTAGGTGATCATCTCCCTGTTGACCATAGAGTTCATCATCTCCATCAGCCCCCTCTAAATGGTCATCTCCGGCTTCGCCAGCCAGGTAGTCATCCCCAGCTTCTCCCTCTAGCCAGTCATTATCGTCACCTCCCCAGAGAGAATCCTCTCCATCTCCACCGGAGAGGAAATCATCTCCAGCTTGACCCAGGAGGCGGTCATTCCCTTCATTGGCTTCTAAATAGTCGTTATCCGCACCGCCATCGAGTTGGTCATCTCCTGTACCGCCGACAATATGGTCATCCCCAGCATCACCGTAGAGTTGATCCGCCTCGTCATCGCCAAAAATGCGATCGCTTCCAATCCCGCCACTGATGAAATCCTCACCCGCACCGCCTTCTAGGGTATCATTGCCATCATCACCGTAGATGAGATCATCGCCATAGCCACTATCGCCTTTGACCCAATCATCACCACCGCCAGCGTGAATGGTATCATCCCCATCGCCACCACGGATATAATCTGCATCGCCTTGATCGGTAACGCCTTGTAAGTCACCATAGATGGTATCCGTACCTTGATTACCAAAGATGCGGTCTTGACCCAAACCCCCGATAATCTGGTCATCACCGCGTTCGCCGTAAAGGGAGTCATTTCCCTCTTGTCCATCCAGGGTATCATCCCCTGTATCTGCGGTAATCCAGTTGGCTTGATCATCGCCAATTATTTGATCATCATGGCGAGAACCGATCGCATTTTCGATTGTGGAGAGGGAATTATTGTCTGGGCGAGGGATAATACTATCCATATCCCCCCAACCATCAATCACTCGACCCGTTTCCAGGTTCACCTGTACACCCCCCGGATCACGGCGGAAGCTGAGAGTATCGGTTCCATCTCCCCCATCAAACTGGTCATCTCCGGCGGTACTGAGAATCAGGTCATCCCCAGCTAACGCCTGGATTTGATTGTCTTTGTAATTGCCAATCAAGATATCATCGAATTCAGACCCGATAATATGTTCTAAATTCTTCAGCGTATCCGTCGTACCAAATCCATCAATGGCGGTTCCGGAATTAATCGTAAAATCGGGTTCGAGGTCGCTATAGTAGTCACTGGGGTTAGCGTCGGTAACTTCTTTAGCCGCGCGATCGCTACGGTTATGGTTATAGTCGCGGTATTCGTTGATATTAACAATGACGCCATTGGGTGAGGTTTGGTAGCTAACCGTATCATTATCCTGACCCCCATGAATCAGGTCATCCCCGGCTTCTCCCATGAGGAAATCATCCCCAGTTTCGCCATAGAGTTCATCGTTCCCTTGATTTCCGTAGAGTTGGTCGTTGTTGGCTTGACCATGGAGGATATCATCCCCGGAATTTCCCTCTAAGTAATCGTTTCCGTCACCGCCTTCCAATACATCATGACCTGCATTTCCATAGAGGAAATCGTCATCGGTTTGACCATAAAGCGTATCTTCTCCCGTACCGCCTGCTAAGGTATCGACACCGGAACCGCCTTCGAGAACATCGTTATCGGCTTCACCATTGAGGAAATCATTTCCCGATTGACCATAGAGAAGGTCGCGACCTGTGCCACCATAGAGTTGATCAGCATGGCTACCACCATCGAGGAAGTCATCGCCAGCGTTTCCGTGGAGTGTGTCGTTTCCGGCTTGACCGTAAAGGGTATCGAAACCATAGCCGCCAGACAGGTAATCTTGGTTATCGCCGCCTTCTAAATAGTCGTTACCTTCATTACCGTGAAGTTGATCATCGCCTGCTTCACCGTAGAGGATATCATTGTCTAGTCCACCGTAGAGGGTGTCTTGGTCAGCGCCGCCATAAAGAGTGTCATTTTCTGTATCACCGTAGAGGAGATCATTCCCTTTGTTCCCTTCTAAGTAGTCAGTTCCAGCATCACCATATAATTCATCATGATCGTCTTCCCCTCGGAGTTCATCATTACCTCCCCAACCTTTGAGGGTATCATTACCGGAACCACCGTAGAGAAAATCGGCGGAATCGTCTTCATTTCCACCATCTAGCAGGTCATTATCTTCTTCACCATAGATGTAGTCGGTATTATGCTGACCATAAAGCTTGTCATTACCTGAACCTCCATAGAGAGTATCTTCTCCAGTAAAGCCCCAAATCTCATCATGATCCGCTTCACCTCGGAGGTCATCGTTTCCTCCCCAACCTTTGAGGGTATCATTACCAGAACCACCGTAGAGAAAATCGGCAGATTCATCTTCATTTCCACCATCTAGCAGGTCATTATCTGCTTCTCCATAGAGGTTGTCAGAACCCCATTGACCATAAACTAGGTCATCGCCAGAACCAGCATAAATAGTGTCGTTGTCTTCAGCACCCATGATTCTGTTCTGGGATGAATTCCCGTAAAGGAGATCATTACCAGCTTCACCATACAGATTCTCAACACCAGCAGATTCGGGAAGGCTTAAAACATCATCGCCAACCGTTCCTACATTGGGATAAATGGCATTAAAGGGTATCTCGACAGAAACCTTGTTAAATTGCGGAGCTTCACCATTATTAAACTTAGCGTACAGATCGTTGAAAGGGATACTGAAATCTAACTTTGGAATACCCAGAGCATCGAGAATATCAATGCGATGACTTAGAAATTCAGGAGCAAACTCAGGCAAATTAATTAGGTTAACACTTCCACCGATATTGTTTAAAAATGGAATGCTAAAAGGTAGCTTATTAAAGTCTACTTTTGCGGTCAGCCTCCCGATATCTACGTTAAACTGTGTCTCTAAATCTAAAGCAAAGTTTGGTTTGAAGAAAACATCGGGATTGAGTTCAAATTCAACATCTATCTTGGAATCATTGTCTAGATCCTTAGCGAGTAGTTCGTCAAGCTCGGAGTATGAGGTAGCAACATCTAAAAATTCACCGCCAATTATTTTGGGTTCAGTGTTTCTAATTCCTACCTCAAATTCGTAAATTCCATTGACTATACCAGTAAGTTCAATTGGTAGTAGCCTGTATCCGACATTAAATGGTCCAGCATCTACACTCTGTGCGAGAAATGATAACTGTGGTATTTTTGCCAGAATTTTATCAAAATTTATGGTGAGGCGAGCTAACTCATCTGGCAGAGAAGGATCAGGGTTGGGTTCGCCCGGAAGAAGATCTTCAGGATCAGGAGGTCTTTGATTGCTAACCTTGACAGAAAACTGGTCTTCTGTGGATGAGTTTTGCAAGCTAAAGTTGAAATTTGGGAGGGGACTTGCTTTAAAGGTTGCCAAGCCTCCAAACAGAGAAGTTGTGTTAACACTAATGCTAGAAGTCAGAAAATCAACTTGTCCTGGTAATAGGTTAACCTGTATTATAGGATCATTTAAAGTATTGATGTTAACCATTCGGTGGGTAAAGTTTCCATTTACACCCCCCCAAATGGTTTCTTCCACGCCTAATCCATCAATACTTGAATGAGCAAAGGCATTGATTGAACCAATATCGTAGTCAAAAACAGCATCTAAAACTGCATAAGCAGAAGGAATTGTATAGTCAAGCTTTGCGTCAAATATAGTTGTGAAATCAAATAGAAGTTGCTGTCCCGAATCACTCGCATTTAAAAGAGCTTGTAATGGGAGATCAAAGTCTATTTCACCTAAATTTAGACCTGCGTATGCTTTAAACCCTGCACCAAATGATCCACCTTCTATCTCAATTCCAGCCTTTAAGTCCCCATTATTAAAAAAAGTTGGCTTGGCACCAGGGTATCCTGTACGTAGAATCAAAGAATCTCCAGAATCATACTCATAAGAATTATCGACCTGTATCCCAAAAAACTTGTCTATATAGTCTGCTGTCTTGCCCTGAAAAGCGTAACGACCGAAATCGACACCCTCTGAATGAGTTGTTGTGGTTATCGACTGTTCAACTACGATGCTGGAGTTGTCTAAATTTAAAACAGTAGAATCATCTTCTTGTTTGAGTGCATCCAAAGTATAAGAATCTAAATTTTCCCCTAAAACTGTCGCCGCAAAGAGTCTTCCCTCATCACCCGGAGAGTCGGTTTCATTCACATAAAAATCTACATAATGACCAAACTCTTCCAACAAAACACTGGTAATTGCCTGAGAATCATTAGCATACTGATGCAAAAACTCTTCAGAAAAATAGATTGTATTGGTAGCACCAGCATAGGCAGCATTAGCACCATTCAGTTCTGCACCCGTGCGAATTTCAATGCTTGGAAATGCATTAAACTCACCAGATTGCCATGCAGTCTTTAAGCTGCTGTAATCATTGTCTTCCCCAAATGCTAATGCCATCTTAGACTCAAACTCTGAATCAGTAGTAAACTGCTGAACAGCTTGTTTAATCACTTGAGACATTTGTTCTGTGATTAGCGAAGAGTTTGCCGCGCTTCTCAGCAAGGTTTCCCAGGAAAACGTTGTAGCAGTAATATCAACCATTGTATGATCCAGACCCCCGTTCAGTAAGTTGTCGCTAAAAACATCAACTAAAGAAAATGCACTTGATTGAGATTGATTATTGGTAGCCATGATGAAACTTCCTTACAGTAAACAAAAGAACAGCTATCGAAAATTTCCTCGAAAAAGCCAAAAGCCGGAGAAGCGGATCACTTAAATCCACTTCACCGGCTTCGTGAGACTCACACCCATCAAATGCCTGGTGTATCTAACAGATATTGACTGATTTGTCCTTGTGTCTCAGCCGTGCCAGTCCTCTCAACCGTGCGACATGACCTGAGACAATCTTGAAAACTTTTGGCTGAACCTTATACGGAATAAGGATTACAGACTGGGGAAATAAATTATGCGATTTTCCCCTATCTTTGACTTAATTCGCTTCTGGGCGGCTTCTTGCTGGGGAAAGTTTAGAAGCAAGAGGGCTAACACCAACGAATGATATTACTCTAACACTTAATTCCTCTATGAGTCGAAAACTTTAGATTTATTTACAATCGTTGTTAGTCACTCAATTAAGAGGAATATTGCTGACTTGGTAGCCAGGAAATTTGCCGACTGGGGAGCCAAGGGAGCCAAGAAATAAATTTCTGGCTCAAAGCTAAAGTCCATTAAAATGGACTCAGACTAGCTAGAGATGCAGTCGTCTTTAGACGACTTTCGCTTTCAGCCTTGGGTTTGAACCCAAGGCGGTTGGTGCTTGGGAGCCAAGAAATAAATTTCTGGCTCAAAGCTAAAGTCCATTAAAATGGACTCAGATTAGCTAGAGATGCAGTCGTCTTTAGACAACTTGAGCTTTGGGTTCCTTGGGTTTGAACCCAATGCGGTTGGTGAAACTGTTCAACTCCCGTTCATCTTCTGTTCAACTTCCTGATTTGTAATCACATAACGGTAATGGGTTGAACCCTGAAGAATTACCCGAATTTTATCCTCCTTAAATCGTTCGCTACTCACTTCTATATGTCCAAAACCTGTCTCACTCCACGTCTGAAGCAGGATTGTCTCCAAGCGTTGCAAGAATTCATCGATATTTGGGGTGGAAGAATGGGATAACATAACGAATGCCTCTGGGATACGGATTAGTGTTGGTCAATCCAACTGAATCCATTAAACCGAATCATTCTCCAGAAAAACCCATCGGAAGGTATCAAAAGGTATCATAAAGCTATCAACTTTCATTGTTTCCCCATCAACAGGAACTGAATCTTGATTGTAGAGACGTGTTGACACTAATGACAGTGTGCGCCCTTTCTGGTTGTCTACAATATCGTCAAATAGGTTTCTGTTGGACTGATGGGTAAGGGCTTCAGGGTTTGATTTTGTATGTCTATTTCTAACCCCAACGATTCTAACGGGATCACGCCTAAAAGCGCATCGCCACCGCCTGGTAATTCCAAACACTCGAAGGTTCCTTCCCGACCAAACATTGAGAGTTTAGCATCTTGAAAAATTCGGGCTTTGCCAATGCCCATTGCTGTAGCCACGTCTACCTCTTTGAGTATTTTTAGTCCCAGTTTGGCGATGGCGTCTGGTGGCAAACACAAGGTTGTAGCTCCTGTATCTACCAATACATTCTCCAGTGTAATTGACCGAATTTGGTCGGGGGAAATTGTCCCATCTTCCGCTCTAATTTGGTCGGCTCGATTCACAATTGTCAGGGTTGTGAAAACTTTTCCCATTGGCTGGCTAGTTTTAATTGGCATAGGGGTTTTCTCCTTAAAATTCGGAGTGATTCCGTTTATTATCATAACGTCTTTCTAGATTTAAATAGTGTAGGCTGAGGAGAGTAACGCACCTTTGTCACTATTCATATTCCATTCATCTTCTTCTGTTCAACTTCCTGATTCGTAATCACATAACGGTAATGGGTTGACCCCTGAAGCACCACACGTATTTTATCCTCCTTAAATCGTTCGCTACTGACTTCTATATGTCCAAAACCTGTCTCACTCCACGTCTGAAGTAGGATTATCTCCAAGCGTTGCAGGAATTCATCAATATTCGGGGTGGAAGAATGGGATGACATAATTGATGCCTCTGGGATACGGATTGGTGTTGGCGTGCGATCGCGCTTCGGGTAAAGCGGAAACAAGCGTATAGCCTGTAACTAAAAGCTCACTTTGTATATAAACAGGTATAAATCAGGTAAAGACTGCTTGTCAAGACAATTTATGTAAAGTTATGTATAGTTTTTGTCCCTACCTGTCTCCAGCCCTCACCCCCAGCCCCTCTCCCGACCCCCCTCGTTCCCCCCTACAAGAGGGGGGATGACAGAGGATGCTTCGCTTTTTTTTGCACGGGAGAGGGGAGCAAGAGGTATGTAGCACAACATTAGGGTTAAGTATAATGGCACGCTCCAGTCAGCATTAGGGAATCGCCAAAACCTTTGATATACCGTAGTGTCGTAGCACACCTTAATTGGTGGATTAGCATTGTAGGGGCGCACGGCGTGCGCCCAGTTTAAACGTCAAATCTATTCCACAATTTTAGCTGTGTCACGCCGCCATCGTGGACTCTTGCGAAGTCGAGTGGGTTGAGCGAAGTCGAAACCCACCAGCATACCAGTCAGTGGTATTCAGATTAAGTGTGTAGGGGCGGGTTTCACAACTATCTTTTTGGTTGTACCCAGATTTGACGAAACCCGCCCAGACTCAGGGTTCTAGACTCCCTGATTCAGTGTTAAGAGGAACAAAGCAGATCAATCAGGGATGGGGGTAGTTCTTCAAAATGCTCTAACAAAAAATCCACGATTGCCAAATGGCGCAAGTCAACGGGTTGAGGGGGGCGATACCCTTGACCTCGGTTGAACCAACATTGAACGGTTCCCAGAGAACGGGAACATATATGAGAAAGTTGCTCATAAGTAACATCCCATTTGGCATAAAACTGCCTTGGCGTCATCCCTAATTCACAGTAACAATACAGATCAATAATGTATTTTTCACGCTGGGTAATTGGGCGGGGATTGTGTCGCCCTTGGGGATTATAGCGTCCAGTTGGGCTATGCACTGATAGAGGCTCTAGTTCATGATCAAAATGGGTGGGATAACGGTATGGGTTGTCATCATCTTCACCGGGAAAATCGTTGAGTGTTGATTGTGTAGGGGCGGGTTTAGGGACAAACACGAATTGTTGTACCCAACCTGGTTGCAAAACCCGCCCTGAGTGTTCGGTGAATTCCTCTATTTCTTCACTATGACGCAGAGTATTTAAAGTCCCAGCAATGAGTTTACCGTTGAGGCTTTCAATCACCTGCTGGATTAATAGCTGCGCGATCGCCTGGGCTTCAGTATCCGTCAGGTGCATTAGGGTTGCATCGAAGTCAAGGTCGCTGTAGTGCTTGATCAACCAGAGGAGTTGGGTAATACTTAATTCCGCTAATGCTTGCTGGGTAATGGTTTCAGTCGTGCGATCGGTGTCGAGTTTAGGGGGGAGATGTGTCATGAGGTTCTGCTCCTTCTGTAATTTTAAAGTATTAGTTGCTTGTAATAATGTTATAACAAAACAAGCAAAATAAAAA
This sequence comes from Coleofasciculus sp. D1-CHI-01, assembly GCF_040218875.1. Taxonomy (NCBI): domain Bacteria; kingdom Bacillati; phylum Cyanobacteriota; class Cyanophyceae; order Coleofasciculales; family Coleofasciculaceae; genus Coleofasciculus; species Coleofasciculus sp. D1-CHI-01. The sequence goes on along the minus strand of NZ_JAVJQP010000062.1, from coordinate 1,654 downwards.
CCCCTTTGTCTCAAAAAAAGGGATCTAAAGGAAATTATTGGAGCGAAAAAACGTAGGGGCGCACCGACGTGCGCCCAGTTTAACCCTGAGCGAAGTCGAAGGGTTAACCGTCAAATTTATTCCACAATTTTAGCTGTGTCAGTCCAGTAGATTAGATAACTTCGCTTTTTTTCACGGAAGGGAGAGAATTCAAAGCCTCTCAAGAGCAGGAGAGAGGTTTTCCAGATCCCGTGCAAAGTAAGAGGAGCCTATCTACGCAAAAGTGTCGCCCTCAAGTAAGCTAAAGCAAAGAAGCAAATTCTGCGATAAGACCATCTCATGAGCATTCAATTTGAATTTCAAGCTACCACTTCACCCTTGCGATGGGACGAAGCTGGGGGTATTCGTATCAGTCAGAGCCGAGTAACCCTTGACAGCCTACTTGCTGCCTATCACATTGGCTCTACTCCCGAAGAAATTGCTCTCCAGTACGATGTACTTAGCCTGTCAGAGATTTATGCAACTATCGCTTACTACCTCACCCATCGCCAGCAGATTGATAACTACTTGGAGCAGCGTCGCCAAAATGCTCAACAGTACAGACAAAAATTGACTCAAGACAATAACTTGGTTAATCTCCGAGAACGTCTTTTGGCTCGTCATCAATGATCAGATTATTTTTATTCCTTTTTCGTGATTGACTAATTAAAAGGGATAACTTGGTGGGTTACGGCGGATAAGTAATTAAGTGGTTTATTTTCTTAATTGATTACCGCCTAACCCACCCTACTTGTTATTACTGGAGCCTTCTGCCTTTTGCCATATCCATATCACTCCTCAATTCCTAATTTCCGCAGTCGCGCTGCTAGTTGTTCGGCGCGTTGTTCAGCAGCTAAAGCACGTTGTTCGGCGGCGACGGCTTCCTCACTCGGCATTAAAATTAACGTTCCCGATGCATCAAACCAACGCAACCACAGACGGTTGATCTCGCGAAAATTCCCTTGCCACAATCCCAAACTTAACCCTAACTCTGAAATTGGTACTCGCTCATTGATGTCTATAGGTTCGTAATGACCACCCACCAAATGAAAAGCGTGCAGTTGATTCGTATACCGACTGAAAATAATATAATAAGGAATCCGCAGAATTTGCTCATAGACGTGCCACTTTGTTGGTGAATTTCCAGGTTGTTGTACCGTGCGACCAATAAGAAGAGTAATGATCGGCATTGAAACCCTAGAGATAAAAGCCATATTTGAAAATTTCGTCGAGCAATATTATTGAAAAAAAGAGGGGACGGATTGGATTGCTATTGATGGAAATACCTTGAAAAATACTTTAACCAATTATGAAAATAATTGTCAAAATGTTTTAATAAATGTATCAGCCTTTAGTTCAGCAACTCAATTAATTATTAAGTCAGAAGGATTCGAGAGTCAAGAGAGTTCAGAAAATGCCCAAGTCCGCAGTATGATTAGAGAAAGCGGTTTGGTGAATAAGGTTTTCACTCGTGATGCCCTCCATTGTAGTCAACAAACTACTCGCACAATAATTGAAACTCAAAATGATTATTTGATTACGGTAAAAAGGAATCAAATAAAATTGTATAATCGTCTTAAGGAGTTAACGGAAATAGAAAGTCCAGTAAGCGAATATGAAAAAAAGGATGTAAGTC
>NZ_JAVJQP010000061.1:0-41175 GCF_040218875.1 Coleofasciculus sp. D1-CHI-01 | reverse complement strand
ATTGACATTCCCCCTTTGACCAGGTATAGCGCTCGTACACGCAGCTCTTGACTATATGCGATCGCCATCAGAACTTATCTGTGTCCTATCTCAACTTACTCTATTCTAGAGTGTAAATACGCCAGCGCGTAGCGCTATATTAGCATTATTGTGAGGATGAGTGCTGATCGAGCCATGTCAGTAAAAGCTCGTTAAACTCTTTGGGTTTTTCTAGCTGAAGCCAGTGATTAGAGTTTGAAATTTTGATATATTTCCATTCAGATTCAATCAAAGCAGCAGATTGTTTGATTTGCGCTTCAGCCATGAAGCTGTCTTGAGAACTCCAAACGCCTAAAGTCGGAACTTTAATTAGCTCTGGTTTTGATTTTTTATCAAAAAATGCAGAAGCAATGACAGGAATTACTGGATTGGCTTTTTCCCAAACTTGAATGTAAAAAGGCTTGCGATCGCGCAGAAATTTTTTAACGATCGTGTCTCGATCGGGGTGACTTCGTAGTACCCATTTAAAGAAAAGTCCGTCCATGGCTCGGTAGAGAGGAATCGATATGGGTAAAGGATTAAACAGCAAGTACCAACTTTTAACAAGCGATTCGAGCGACAAATTTTGCACTAAGACCCAAGGATGTCCTACAGAAAGTGCTGTGTAAGACAGTAAATATTCTGGATACTTTTCAACGAATTCCCAGGCCACCACTGCACCGTAGTCATGGGCAACGCAATGTACTTTGTTAAGACCGAGCAAATTGATCAACGTAGCAATATCTTGGGACAAAGAAGATAAAGTGTATTTACTCACATCTTCAGTCTTTTCACTTTTTCCGTGACCTAGCCAGTCAATGCAAATCACGCGATAGCCAGCGTCGATTAGAGCAGGAGTCTGGTACTTCCATACAGAACCATCGTCTGGCCATCCATGTAGTAATAAAACACTACTATGTCCAGTTTTGGAATCACGAACGTGGTAACTACAGTTGTTGATTGTCAAATTAGTTTCTTTCATTGTTAACACTCAAGTAAAAATGTTGGTGCATTGTCATCTCAAGAACTTAAGAATTTAAAATGTTTTCTTGCAATGACAAGTTTATTTAACATTGTGGTTTAAACGTACATCGAAAACAGAGAACAGCTATCGCTCTTATGTCACTCTAGGCAGAGGAAAAGTGGAAATCTGTACTAGCCTTAGCTAAAGGAACAGCGCCAGGGAAGCAATTCATCCAATTTATTAAACGATTTAAGGCCACATCTAAGTAAGGAATAGGAAAGATGTTCAACCACACCTTGATGTCATTAACCCTATTGCCCATTCCCCATTCCCAATTTCCCAAAACTATTCATATTCAGACTTCATCGGACTCCACCAACCCGAAGAAATGAGTGTACCCCCTAAACGCTGCACTCGCTCAGGTTGCATCAGGTAAATCCAAGCCTGTCCTAACGATTGGTTCGTCAGATCATAAATAGTCACTTGTTGCCGATAATATTCATTGTCCTCTGGGATTCGCTGCGGATTGTAGTCTTCTAGCTTATCCAAGACAGTTAAAAGGGTTGGCTCAGTGAACGTCAGTAAAAATCCCCGCACCTGATTATTACCAGGGATCATCGCTGGATAGCCGATGGGCAAATTAAACAGTTGACCCAACGCGATCGCAGGTTGGGCTGCTACCCCTTTCCCTTCACAGTAGCGTTGATAATTGACTTCCCCAGGTTTGAGAGTCCCGTAAACAAACACCCGGATCGACATACTCCCCTCCTAATCCTTTGACCGTCTTGGACTAAGCTTTGAAAATAATTTATAGATTTCATGGTACAGTTTAGGGGTTGAAGTTACGAAAACCCTTCCCCGTCCCCCGTTACCTTTTCCCTGTTCCCTTCTCTCACCTTTACCAAAACTAATCATTCACTTCAGAAATTCTATTCCCATAGCTAGACCCCAAGTCAACCCTGAGTCTAGGCAAGTTGCCAATTCGGGATATCTATCAATATCCCCATCGTGAGATTGCTGAAGGCTTCACATTTTGTTACAAATGTAAAGAGACAACTCGCGTGGATAACAGGACTACTATGCTCGGTGGCTTTGCCGGTTTTACCAACCCGTCTGGTACAGATTGGGGCGAACGGATGCTCAATACCGTCGCCAGCAATACGATTCGCCACCTCTTTACTCGCAGTGAGTCTGTCGAGGTTTCGGTGCGCTGTAATCCCTCCAGTAAACTGTTGCAGGGTAGCATTGACAGTTTTAAGATGCAGGGGCGAGGCTTGGTGATCCGTAGACAGTTTCGGACGGAGGAGATGTCCTTTGAAACAGACGCTGTGTCCTTGGACTTCAGTTCTGTCCTCAAGGGTCAGATCCACCTGAAGCAACCTACCCAAGCGATCGCCCAAGTCGTGTTGACAGAACCCGATATCAACCAGTCGTTTAAAGCAGAACTGGTGCGAAAGCGTTTAGAAAATATTTCCATTCCCGAATTGGAGGATATCACTGGGGGTAAACCAATTTCCTTTACCGACGTGCAACTCAAGCTGCTTCCCAATAACCGGATTCAGCTTTTTGCCAAAGTCAACATTCCCGATCAGGAGTTAGTTCCAATTAACATGACTTCAACGCTGGCTGTGGAACGGCGGCGGCGGATTCTCTTCAAAGACTCTCAGTTTGAACCGGATACGATTCCAGAGGACTTGCAAGACACCTCTGAAGCCTTGACGGATGCCCTAGATAAGATTCTGAATAACATGGTGGATCTCGATCGCTTCAATCTTGATGGCGTTACGATGCGAATCAATCGCCTAGAAACCCAAGGACAACAGCTGATATTCAGTGGTTACGCTCAAATTGATCGTATTCCTAATACTCCGTAACCATTAAGGGGGTGTAGGGTGTAGGGTGTAGGGTGTAGGGTGCGGAGGAGACAAGGCAACAAGGAAAAATTTGCCCTCTTTTCCTCTTCCCTCATCACTAATTGAGCAACTGCATGTCATTGAACGCCTTCTTTTCCTTGGGTGGGGTCGTTATGTTGCCCCTATTAGTGCTTTCTATCGTAGCGATCGCGCTTATCTTAGAGCGAATCAATTTTTGGCGGCGAGTCACCCAGCGCCAGAACCGCCTGATGCGAGAGGTGCTGCACCTGTATCAACAAAATCCCCCCGAAGCCTTTCTCAAGCTAGAACAAAACAGTGATCTGCCGATCGCCCGAATTTTTCTGGCGGCGTTGGAACTCAAACATCCCACCCCCGAACAATTTCGACTCGCCCTCGAAAGTGCTGTGCAAGCGGAGTTACCAATTCTCAAGCGGTTCAACACGGCATTTGAGACCATCATTAGTGTCTCACCTCTACTGGGACTTTTAGGTACAATTTTAGGATTAATTGACGCCTTTGCTGCCTTACGGATTGGGGATATTGGCGGTCAAACCACCGTGGGTGTGACAGGTGGGATCAGTGAAGCCTTAATTTCCACCGTCGCCGGATTGAGTGTCGCGATCGCGACTCTGATCTTTGCTAACACTTTTCGCGGATTGTATCGGCGTCAACTTGCCTTGATTCAAGAATATGGGGGGAAGTTGGAACTGATTTATCTGGGTTATTACGAGCGAATTAAATGAAGGAGATGGGGGAGATGGAGAAATTGTGTAGGGGCGGGTTTCACTACTATCGTTTAAAATGGTGCGTTACGCTACCCTTCGGGAACGCTTCGCGAACGCTAACGCACCCTACACCCACCCCGACTAAATAACGAATGACCAATGACAAATGACCAATGACGAATAACTAATTTCTCAATTTTTCAATAAAATACCAGGTTTTAACCAAATTTCCTTGCATCAGGGCAGCAACACCAGAAAGGGCTTGAACTTCTGGCAGATTGGGGCTGAGATTTAAGGCAGGCTTGAGCGCAGTTTGGGCATCTTTACCCCGCCATTCATATAAATAAACGAAGGCAAGATAAGCATGAGCATAAGGATTTTGGGGATCAAGCTGGACGACTCGCTTTAACGCCGCGATCGCACTCTGGGAATCTACTTGTAAAACCCTCGATAAAGCTAGAGCATACGCCAAATCTAACCGTTTTGGTTCCAACTTTAACCGATGAGTCAACGCCAAATCTACCTGCACGAGATAATCCTGAATTGGGTCATACTGATTAATTCGTCCTGTTTGTTCAAAGATAGCCTCCATAGAATCAGCACCATTGGGTAAAGTCGCTGCTAATGTGCGAAATTGGGTAATTAGGTCTAATTCCGGTGCAGGTGTTGCAGGTGCTTTTGGATCAATCTTTATCCTCACGGGTGGTACGGATATCGGATAGCTTTCCCCTGTCTCTCGGTTCAAATAGGTGGCTTTTAAGGTATAGGTTCCGGCTGGAATCTCTGCCGGAGGTAACATCGCCATTCGTTCAATAACCTGGTATTGCGGTGATTTATTGGTAACACTTGATAGCTGACGGTTGTTTGTTGATTTAGGAAACAAGTTTCCCATGGCAATACCATGATCATGTAACCATTGATGTTGAGATTTTCCTTCCAGTGAATGCCAAGTTAATAAAACAATTCCCGATTGTAACGGTTGCCAATCCCCTGTCCATTCGTAAGTAACAGGTACAGGTATACCAGGAGGAGCTGTCTCTGGCACAATTACCCGATTTAATTGAATTTTATCTAACCCTTCGACTACGCTTAACGGCAGGCTGTTGAATAAGGGCTTATTTTGTTGTTCATTCATTGGCGAAGAGGGCGGGTTTTGTTGTTCATTTATTGGTGAAGAGGGGGAGTTTTGTTGAACATTTATTGGTGGGTAGGGTGGGTTTCGTTGTTCATTTATTGATGAGTATCTGAATTGAGTTCCTAAACCCACCCCTACAATTGGGTCTAAACCCGCCCCTACAATTGGGTCTAAATCCGCCCCTACAATTGACGGTTTACTGTTGACTTTTGTTACCTCGAAAAATGGCTGATGTCGATGATAGAGCTTGAGCATACTACCATCCGGTAAATCCCACGTCTTCTGGAGTTGGAATTCTCCGCCTTGTTCAACAGTCTCCACCATAGTCGCTTGCGCCTCAGGAACAGAACCTTGATCTCCTATTTTCGTCACAAACCAAGAGAGCGATCGCGCATCCTGTTCAACTTGCTTTTCTCGTACTCCCACCTGACGTCCATACACCTGAAAATCCCGCAACGCCCCATAATAATTTAAATTGTGCTGATTAATTTCCGGCGTTGACGGTAATACACCTAATGTTGTCTGTAAATTCGGAGAGGTTTGGATAATTTCATCAATCACTTGAACCAGCGGAACAGGTTCTCTCAAATAAGGAAAATGTTGAACACGCGGCGCAAGAACTTGAGTTAAAAAACCACCGCCCAAAGGAAACAAATTCAGCACCATTAACACAGACGCAAACCCCACCGTACCCCAGCGAACAGACTTACCCCAACGACCTTGCCATAGAACCAAACCCGATGCTAAAACTAACGAAAATACAGACAACAATGGCAAAATATAACGAGCATCCTTATTCACATTTAGAGAACACAGTAAATATCCCCCAACCAAAAACACAGCCAGCCAACCGAAAGACCAACCTAACCCACCCAACCCATATCGTTTCTGAAACCCTCTGCGCCCCTCTGCGTTAACCTCTGCGCCCCTCTGCGTTGAAAAAACATCGTTCCTTTCCCTACCCCAAACTCTCTCTTTTTTGCGCCAATAAAGAATCAAACCCACAATCGGGACAATCAACAAAACCCACGACACCAAATACGGTAAAATCTTCCCATAATAAAGCCAAGCCTCCATAGTATTCAGCGCCGGATCACCTTCTGCGATCGCGGAATCTAAGGTTGCTCGTTTCCCAGAGGTTAAAATGAGTAGCCAGTTGGTGCGATACCAGGGATAAAATACCAACCCAGACACCAACAATCCCGCGATTAACTGAGCCAAACCTCCCCAGTTTCGCCGCCGAATTGTTCCCGCCATAACCCAGACAATTGGTATAAACAGAAAAAATAGCGCCGTTTGCTTTACCATTAGCGCTAATCCCAGAGACAAGCCAAAGAGTATTGCCCAGACTAGAGATTGGTAATTGGGTTGCGGTTTAGCAATTACAGGTTTTAAACTTTGGTTTCGCCAAACCGTGAGACAGAAGAAACTAAGTGTAACAACAGCAGTCAGTGGATAATCCAGCAGGAATTCTAAACGATAACGATAAAGTCCCGGTAAAAGTACCGTTAACCCAGCCGCCCATAATCCAACCCGACGGTTGAAAAGTTGGACGCCTAAACCATAAACTGAACCGATCAGAATAGCACTAAATAATAATAAAACCAGCGTCGCCTGATCCGTTCCCCGACCAAAAATATGTTGAATAATAGCGGTAGCGATATAAATAAAAGGCGGTATTTTAGAGGAAAGCTGCCATAAATTCGTCCACCATTCCCCAGAGAACCACTCAGGATGATGCAACGCTTGCCAATAATTTAACGAACCTGTCAAGTAATCCGCCTGATCCCAACCAGGGACAGAATTATCAAGCGCAAACCACAGGCGATCGCACAACGCGCTGGCTAGCCAAATTAGTCCGAGAATTCCCAGATATTTGCGGTTCCCCGTTTTCCACCACTGTAATCGATTGTTCATGGTTAATTGTTCATTGTCTACTTTCTTTGTCCAATAACCAGCAACTACTCACTATACAGTTGATATATTGTAGGGTGGGCATTGCCCACCAGCATACCAGTCAGTGGCACTCATCTTAACCGAGGTGTGAGGATGCTACAACTCCCAGATGTAGTGTATCAGCGCTATCAGCTTCAACAAAAGATGGGTCAGAATGCGAGTCGTCAAACCTGGTTGGCGATGGATCTCTCGGCGCAACCCAGCCAGCCAGTAATTCTCAAACTCCTCGCCTTTAATCCTCAGATGCAGTGGGAAGACTTGAAACTCTTTGAACGCGAAGCTCAAGTTCTCCAGCAGTTACAGCATCCTCGGATTCCCCGGTATCGAGACTATTTTTCCCTGGATAAGCAATCAGGAGGCGGCTTACCGTGGTTTGGTCTCGTCCAAGATTATATTCCCGGTGCTTCCTTGCAACAATGGCTAAACCAAGGAAAACGCTTTACGGAAGTTCAAGTGCGCCAGATTGCGACAGAGGTTCTGGAAATTCTCGGTTATTTGCACGCTTTAAATCCGCCTGTTCTCCATCGGGATATTAAACCCAGTAACCTGATTTGGGGAGAAGATGAACAGGTGTATCTCGTCGATTTTGGTGCGGTGCAAGATCAGACGGCGGTTGAAGGGGTAACGTTTACAGTGGTTGGTACGACGGGTTATGCTCCCTTAGAACAGTTTTGGGGTAAAGCTGTCCCGGCGTCTGATTTATACGCTTTGGGAGCCACCTTAATTCATCTTGCCACAGGTGTGGCTCCGGCTGATTTACCTCAGCATAATTTACGTTTACAATTTGCTGATCGAGTGAGCCTTAATCCCCGATTTAGCTATTGGTTAGACAAATTAATTGACCCGGCTACAGAACAACGATTTAGTAGCGCTCGTCAAGGGTTAGAGTCATTGACAGCAGCGGTTGCTCCTGAAGCTTTGACGACGAGTCAACCGTCGATTAGCCCGGTTACTGTTTTGAGTGTTTTTGCTGTTTTAATCGCATTTATTGCTGGAGGAATTAGCATTTATTTCTCCATCGCATTTTTTTTAAAGAATCAACAATTTAAAGCGACAAATGAATTGGAAGCAAAGACATACTTAAGAGCAATGAATCGCGCCCAGACGTTCTATTATATGAAGTACAAGAAATTTTCTAATTCGCTTGAAAAATTAGAACTTGGCATTAAAACAGAAACAGATAATTACACCTATTATACTTATCCATATACTGTTAATAATTTACCCCCTGAAACTCTCACCGAAAAGCAAATATTTGATTGGATGTTGAAGGATGAAATCAATCAAGATTCTATCTCTTCATCTTCTAATCAAATTGTCGTAAACTATGCAATATCTCGCCAAGAAAACCTGAGAAGCTATGTAGGATTTGTCTCAAATGGCATCCATCGAGAGAGAACTAGAGTAGAACTATCGGCAATTTTATGTCAAGCAAACAATCCAGGTACTATCTATCCTTCCATCCCAACCTATCAAACTGGTCACTTAGCTTGTGCTACTGGCACAAGCTCTGTTTGGTTAAACTATCGATAGCAAGTGGACACGCCGACACGACTGATTTGATTTCAGGAAACAAACCATTCAAGATGATCTACCTCGATTAGTATCCCAACTCCAAGATGTGCTAGAGTGGGAAACAAGGGAAGAATAGTTGATAAATTAGCGCTCCTCCCTGGGGGCTTGTAGGGGCGACCCGCTTCTTTTTCATGAACAATTGGAAGCCACTCAATTTGCTCGGGTCGCCCTATATCGGCGCGACTTTACAATTTTTAGGTGCAAGGCTAATCCATCCGATTCAAGGTTAAATCTTAAGACTTAAGTGATTTGATCATCTTAACATGAGAAATACCCGCTTCTTCAAATCTCTCTCCCTTTGGTAAAAAGCCAAGTTTTAGATAAAGAGATTTCACATAATCTTGAGCGTGAATAACCACTGTATTGATTTGCTTTTTGGCAGCAATATCTAGAGCTTTTTCCATCAATAGCTTACCGATTCCTTGTCCTCGGAAATCAGATAAAACAGCGAGGCGTTCAATTTTAGCCGTTTGATGATCCAAATATCTCACCCTGACGGTTCCCACAGGCTGATTCTCGACATACGCCAGAATATGATCGGCGGTTTCATCTTTGCCATCCAAATCCAAACTTGGATCAACGCCTTGTTCAATGTGAAAAACCCAGCGTCTCACCCCTTTAATATCGGCTGAATATGTCGTATAGTCGATAATCTTGAACGTGATATTGCTCATCGCGATCGCTCCATCGTTCGTAGTCAGGGATGCGAGCCTATTCACGGTAACAATTTGAGTAAAGGGCGACCCGAACAAATTGAGTGGACACCATTGTTAATTAATGCAAGCGGGTCGCCCCTACAGGAGAATAACCGCACCAGCAAATAGCTTGATCAACTGTGCAATTTACCCATTATGGCAAGGGCAAGAAAATGCGTTAACCACTTACCCTAATTTTGCAAGAACTGTATCAGTTGTTCCAATTTCGACCAAGCCGCCCCACTTTTGAGAATATCCTTTGCCTGTTCAATCCCAGCTTGGTGATCCTCCAACGCCACAACCCCAGCCACTTGCAGCGCTAAGGAAGTATTTAACGCCACCACATCCTGTTGGGCGGCGGTTCCTTTCCCCTGTAAAACATTCGTTAAAATGTCCACATTGTCCGCCACATAGCCGCCACGCAACGCGCCTGTTGGTGCTGACGTTAAGCCCAACTGTTGCGGATTTAGCGTAGACAGTCGCACCCCACCATCAGATAAAAGTGCCAAGTCGGTTTCGTCAGCCAATCCCGCTTCATCTAGGTTTTCTCGTCCATGTAGGACAATTCCCTGATCAATTCCCATTTGTTTTAACGCATGGGCAACTGTTGATACGACGTTAGCGTCAAATACGCCAATCACTTGACCTGTGGGGCGCAATGGATTGACTAGAGGTCCTAACAGATTAAATACCGTCCGCACCTTCAAAGTTTGTCGCAATGGGGCTACCGCTTTCATCGCGGGATGCCATCCCCGGGCAAACAAAAACGTGACTCCCACCTCATCCAAAGCGGACTGGACTTTTTCTGGTGGGGCAGATAAATTGACGCCCAACGCCTCTAAAACATCGGCTGAACCCACTTTCGAGGAGGCTGAGCGATTCCCATGTTTGGCAACCCGTACACCAGCCGCCGCCGCGACAAAAGCTACAGCCGTCGATATATTAAAGGTGGATGCACCATCGCCGCCTGTGCCACAGGTATCAATAACTGGTGTTTTATGGTCAATGGCGTCCTGCTGTAAGGATTGCTCCTGCAAGACTTGAGCCATTCCTGCCAATTCCGAGGGAGAGACTCCTTTTGCCTGAATCGCAGCCAGAATCGCCCCCGATAACACTGGCGGAATGTCCTCGTTGAGCCATCCCTGCATCAGTTGTGCGGCTTGCTCACGGGATAATGATTGTCTGTCGAGGATCTGTTGCAGCAGGTTAGACCAGTTGGTAGGAGTTTGGATCATTGGTTAATGTTTACCTGGAAAATAGGAGCTTGGAGAAATTACGATTACAAACAATTAATGGCTACTATGAAAAAGTGTAATATTATACCGGATGTTCTGGAGTGCGATTACTGGGCTACTAATCTAAACAACTATAAAGAAAGTGTTATCAGAGTACAAGCGTTGACATCCTTCCCCTACACCTGTGCTCCCCTGCATCTTGACATTTCGGCACCTCCGCCGTCTCAATCGAAAACGTTTCCATTTCCTGAATGTTATCATGAGCATTCAAAAACCTGACGGCACGTTAACTGAGTTTAGCGTTAACTCAAAACCCTTGTTTCATTCCAATCCCACCCGACCCAATACAGCTAGAACCTCTGTTGTGGACACTCCACCCAGACCTGTTGAGGCACAGCTAAATGAACGTGAAGACCGCTTCCGCGCTAGCTTTGAGCAAGCGACAGTTGGCATCAAACACGTATCGACGGATGGCAAAGTCATCCAGGTCAACCCCAAATTTTGTCAAATCGTTGGTTATACCCGTGAACAAGTTCTCACCCGCACCTGGCAAGACCTAACTCACCCTGATGACTGGGCAAGCGATCGCGCGATAATGGAGTTACTCTTAGCGGGGACTCTAGACTGTCACTGCCAACAAAAACGCTACCGACACCGAGATGGCAGCATTGTCTGGGTGCAAATTACCCTATCCTTAGTGCGAACGCCTCAAGGAGATCCGAAATACTTTTTGCTCGTCGTTCAAGATATGAGCGCCCGTCAAACGGCTGAATCGGCGTTGCAGCCAGAAGAACCCTGGCGCGAAAAATCTCGCCGCGAAGCCTTGCTCAATCGCCTCTCGACGCAAATCCGCAACAGTTTAGACGTAGATACGATTCTGGAAAAAACGGTACTGGAAATCCGCCAGCTATTGCGAATCGATCGCTGTCAGTTTATCCGATATCATACTGAGCAGACGCCGGCTTATTGGAAAGTTGTCACAGAAGATCGAGAGTCTCAGCTTCCCGATTTGACAGACTGCTATTGGGCGGATACCAATGCCGTTCTCACCCAGCAGATATTGCATCTGGACATTGTGCGGATTGATACCGTTGAAACGGTGAGCGATCCATTATTGCAGGAATTTATGCGATCGCTCGACTATCAGTCTCTCTTGCTTATCCCCCTGGAAACCCCGTCGGGAATCACCGGGATTATTAGTTGCAGCCACACTCAGGAGACTCGCCCTTGGACAGATAGCGAAGTTAAACTCCTGCAAGCGGTGATTAGTCAACTGCTCATGGCGCTCCAACAGGCTGAACTTTACGCCGCTAGCTGTCGAGCCACAGAACACGCCCGTAAACAAGCCGCCCAATTATCAAAAACACTCCACGACTTGCAGCGCACCCAATCCCAGTTGATCCAAAGCGAAAAAATGTCCAGTTTGGGTCAGCTTGTGGCAGGTATTGCTCACGAAATCAATAATCCTGTCAATTTTATTTATGGCAATCTCATTTATGCCCAAGAATATTACCAAGACCTCATAGCGCTGGTGCAACTTTACCGCACCGCTTATCCTAATCCTCAAGCCGTTATTAAAGAGCGGATGGATAGCATCGATTTGGACTTTATTTTGACCGATTTTGCTAAACTTCAATATTCAATGAAAGTCGGGGCTGAACGGATTCGGGAAATTGTGCAATCGTTGCGGACATTTTCTCGTTTAGATGAGTCAGGGCGCAAGAAAATAGATATTCATTCGGGTATTGAAAGTGCTTTGATGATTTTGCAATATCGACTCAAGGGGAATCCGGGAGCAGCAGGAATCTGTGTGATTAAAGAGTATGAAAATTTACCCCCAGTCGATTGTTGGCCCGGACAGTTAAATCAAGTTTTCATGAATATTTTGACGAATGCGATTGACGCGATCGAGGACAAGGAAAATTGCGATTCGTCTCAAACTGAGGCAGAGTTTTCCAAGGATACTGTCTTATTTTCACCAACGATTACGATTCGTACAGGTCTTAGTCAAACGGACTCCACACACCCCTCAATAACGGATGGTTTAACCGAGGAACACTCCAGCGGAGAAATGGATAATTCTCAACCGGACAATCCTTATGTTTTTATCCGCATTGCGGATAATGGAATCGGGATGAGTCCGCAGACCCAAAAACGGCTATTTGACCCATTTTTTACGACAAAACCTGTAGGATTAGGGACAGGTTTAGGGTTGGCGGTTAGTTACCAAATTGTTGTTGAAAAACATGGCGGTAAGCTGTGGTGTAATTCGACCCCTGAACAAGGGGCTGAGTTTGTGGTTGAGATTCCTATACGACAACCGCCGCACAAGCGGTGATTGGGGAAAATTGATCCGGTTCCCTCTTTTGGAAAGGGATTCCAATTCCCTCCTGTTAAAGAGGATTCCAGTTCCCCCCTTTTGAAGGGGGGCTAGGGGGGATCTCTTCTCAAGTGGTGATTATTTTGCATCAATTTATGGCTTGCTCTGTTTAGTTTAGATCCCCCTAAATCCCCCTTAAAAAGGGGGACTTTGAGTTTATTAATTTCCGGGGAACTTTGAGTTTATTAATTTCCGGGGGACTTTGAGTTTATTAATTTCCGACCAAGAACTAATGCTCTTTAACTAATAACGCTACAGCATAAGCCGCTATACCTTCTTCTCGTCCCACGGGTCCTAATTTTTCGTTGGTGGTGGCTTTAATCCCAATTTGATCGGGTTGTAATGCTAGAGTCGTGCTGAGGCGATCGCGCATGGTTTTGATGTGAGGCTTCAGCTTGGGACGTTCGGCGACGATTACGGAGTCAATGTTGCTAATCTGCCAACCCTGCGATCGCACTAACTCATTCACCTGACTCAATAACTCTAGACTATCAGCTCCTGCCCATTTTGGGTCGGTGGGGGGGAAATAATGACCAATATCGCCTAGACTCAATGCGCCCAGCATGGCATCCATAATCCCATGGGTGAGGACATCTGCATCACTATGTCCTAGCAATCCTAGTTCGTGGGGAATGTTTACACCCCCCAGAATTAAAGGGCGTCCGTTTCCCAGTTTATGGATGTCGTAACCGTTCCCAATACGGATATTCATGGCTTTTTACCCAAGGTTAACCTAAATAATTTACCAAATCCGTATCACTTAATAATAGTATTATAAATTCTGCTGAAAGCCTAGTCGGGTCAGGTTTTGGGCTGTGTACCTGCACAGTTTTTCCCTTTTTCCCCCTCTTACTCAGGGGTTGGGGGTGAGGGCTGTCGCTTCAATTGACACGAATGCGGTAAAACCCGCCCCTACACGCAACTTCCCCCATGACTAATCCCTAATCACGATTTTCTTTATCAAGTCTTTAACAAACAGATTCTTTTTTAAACTAACAGTGAATTTTTGCCATTCCTGCTCAAAAACAACCATCCAACCCCTTCAAATTTCTCAACATTAAGCTATTCTAAATAGTAAGAAGACCACTCCCTCCTAAATCTAAATAAGCGTTCAACCTCGCTTAAGGTTGTCTACTTATAAATTTTATCGCCGTTGAATTGCGCCAGACGCTGAAACCTTTAACGACGATTTATTATCCGTTTCACGGAACCAGCAACCTTATCTTGAAATTGCTCATTGTACTTAACCTAACTCTCCTATGAAACTCCAACAACATCGCATTCCTGAAGACCAAGCCCAAGACGTTTTGATGCGAGCGGCTCAAATCTATGCCCAGCACAACCAAAGTTATTCGGTACAAGAGCTAATTGATGCTGGAACCGAAGCCCAAATTCCATCAGAGTTTATGGAAGAGGCGATTCATCAGATTGAGTTAGAAAACATCCAAGCTGAGGCTCAACTCCGAAAAGCTAAACGTGGTAAACCTTTAGTTATGGGGTTCGCGATCGCACTTCCGGTACTCATCGCCCTTGGTGTAGCCGGATGGTTGTTACAGAGAAACAGTGTAACCAACGCCGCCGTCAGTCAGCCCGCCCAGACAGAAGAGACGATATCCCCACCCACTACAGTTAGTGATGCCAATGTCGCACCCAGTAACTTCAAATGTGCAGGCTTGACCCTCAACGGCGCTGATTTGAGTGGCAAAAATCTCAAAGGTGCCGATTGTACCAATGCCGATTTAGCATACGCGAATTTGGCAGGAGCCAATCTCGAAGGGGCAAATCTAAGTCATTCTAACTTAGAAGGTGCTAATCTAAATGGCGTTAATCTCAACGGGGCAGATTTAGCGGGAGCGAATTTAGCAGGGGCAAACCTAGACGGTGCTAACCTGGAAGGCGCGAACCTGAGCAATACGGATTTAAAAAATGCCAATCTCAACAACGCCACTATCACAGGAACCGATATGGCGGGAGCTAACTTAGACGGGGCGAACTTGAATAATGCCCAACCCTAAGCGGTTCGCCGTAATGGGAGCATCTTGCTCCCCCAGCTTCCCCAGCTTCCCCATCTCCCCCATCTCCCCCATCTCCCCCATCTCCCCTGACCGAGGTTGCGAAATGTTCTCTAGCAACTGTTGTAGGTTGGCTGATTTGTTAGAGTCCTTTAAGGATAAACTAAAACAGATCTCAGTGAATCTACATACCACAACCTCAACATGATGAAAGAACTTGACCTGAAAAAGACCATTGACGTACTCAACACCATTATGGAGTTTGAGTTGGCTGGTGTCGTGCGTTACACTCATTACTCCTTGATGATCATTGGTCCCAACCGAATTCCCATTGTCAACTTTTTTAAGGCACAGGCTAGTGAGTCTCTACTCCACGCTCAACAGGTGGGAGAAATTATCACAGGCTTAGAAGGTCATCCCAGCCAAAAGATTGCGCCCATCGAGGAAACCTACCAACATTCTGTGCAGGATATTTTGCAGGAAAGCCTTAATCATGAGAAAAAAGCCTTAGATCTCTATAAAGACCTTCTGGATATCGTGGAAGATGCTTCCATCTATCTCGAAGAATTTGCCCGGGGTCAAATTGGTCAGGAGGAAATGCACAACATAGAGATTAAGAAGATGATGCGTGATTTTAGCTTAGGGGTTACTGAATAAGTATTGTGGTGAGGGGAGGAAACAGGGAATGGAGAACAAAGAACGGGGAATGGGTGGGCTGTGGCATTTTTCTGGTTTCCGAATACTCCCCAAGCTGCACCGGGTATTGCTTCTATTCAACTCAAGCGGATGGGTTAGAAACTCATTCGTTATTCGTCATTCGTCATTCGTTATTCGTTATTCGTTATTCGTTATTCGTTAAGCTGTCATGCATTTAAATTGGGTATTAGTAGCGAGCAAGATGCAAAGCCTGCGGCATGGCTTCGCTAAACGCACTACGGTAAGGATTTCGCCATTATTGACATTAAGGTTTAAATGCAAAACAGCTTATTCGTCATCATAAGTAGGACAATTAATAGTTTATTGTTACATTTTTGTGAGCGATCGCATCAGGTAGCATCCCATTTTCGTAAAGAAAGATGTGATATATAGACAGATCGTCATTGAAACATCTACTATTGGTCTAATCTTTTAACCCGATCAACCGTGTGCTTGTCTGCCGTGAGTCAACGGTGGCTCAAGTTTGTCTGGAAAATTTTAGCGTGAATCCGACCTGTAAGTTGTCCGGATAGGTTGCCGTTGCTGTTGAAGGATAAAGCTTATTGTTCCAAGAATCGATTAATATGAAGAAAATCTTTTCCCGTCGCAGTTTAGCTCGCCAAGTTCGTGAAGAAGCCGCTGAAATTGCCTTTTTGCGCCCCCATCCTGAGCATTTAAATAATGGTGAGGAGTCGGCTTATCGGAACTCTGAGAATGAACTCAGTTATATTGCCAACTATTCCAAAGGGTTACCCCATAATGATTTAGGTGAAGTCGATCAAAAGGCTTACCGCCTCTTACTCAAAGCATTGTGTAGTGGCAATCCTGATGATTTTGAGGCAATACCACGGGGCTGTACTCACGGCAAATCTGAGTTATCTGAATCCAGTTCTGAGGAAAAGAAACGCCTAGGTTGTCGTCGATTAATCAATCCACAAGCCGCGTTAGCCTTTGACTTAGAAGGACCCGATGCTCAGTCATTAACGATTCGCCCGGCTCCCCGTATTGATGGGGCAGAAAATGCTTGTGAAGCCATCGAACTTTACTGGATGGCGCTTTTACGGGAAGTTAATTTTACCGACTTTCGCGATAACTGCGACATTGAAAAAGCCGCCGAAGAACTCTCAAACTGCTCGGATTTCCGGGGACCAAAAGAAGATGGTAAAGTGACACCGGATGTGATTTTCCGAGGGTCTACGCCGGGAGATGTGGTGGGTCCTTTTGTCTCGCAATTTTTGCTCAAAGATATCCAATATGGCACGCTGAAAATTAACCAACGCCAACGGACGGTTGTTCCCAACAGCGACTTTATGACCGATTATAAAATGTGGTTGGCGGTGCAAAATGGCTTTGATTTCAGTGGTCAGGATAAATGTGACGACGTGCCGCGCTATATTCGGAATATGCGGGATTTAGGCAATTATGTGCATTTTGATGCCCTCTATCAAGCTTATTTGAATGCTTGTTTGATTTTATTGGATATGGGCGCACCGTTTGATCGGGGAAATTTCTATATCACGTCAGAAAATCAGGATGGGTTTGGTACGTTTGGTGGACCGCATATCCTCAGTTTAGTTACAGAAGTGGCGACGCGAGCCTTAAAAGGGGTTTGGTATCAAAAATGGTTTGTGCATCGGCGGCTACGCCCTGAAGCCTTTGGTGGACTGATTCACAATCATTTAACGGGGCGGGCGGAGTATCCAATTCATCCAGAGATTCTCAATTCCCAAGCCCTCAAAGCGATGTTTGATAAAAATGGTAATTATCTGCTACCGCAAGTGTTTCCCGAAGGATCACCGACTCATCCGGCTTATGGTGCGGGACATGCGACAGTGGCGGGGGCTTGTGTGACGATGTTAAAGGCGTGGTTTGATGAGTCTTATCAGATACCCAAGCCAATGGTGCCCAATGAGGATGGGACGCAGTTGGTGTCTTATATCCCCTATAGTGGACCCGGTACAGAGGTTCTCACCGTAGGCGGTGAATTGAATAAGCTAGCGGCAAATATTTCCATTGGTCGCAACATGGCAGGTGTACACTGGCGGACAGACTACACCGAATCGGTAAAATTGGGAGAAGCGATCGCGATCGGGATTTTGCAGGAGCAAAAGCTGACGTATAACGAGGATAGCTGTTTCTCACTGACTAAGTTTGATGGTACAGCAATTACTATCTAAATTTGAATAGCAGCATCAGAATTTAGTAGAGACGTTCCACCGGAACGTCTCTTGTCCCCAGTTATTTGCCCACTGCTATAGCTGCGATCGTTGACCGCCACCTGGTATACTCTTCCCCAACCTGCCATGATCACAACCACTAACCGCCTGACTCTTGAAGAATACTTGAAGTATGACGACGGGACAGACACTTGCTATGAACTGGTTAATGGAGAGCTAGTCCCGATGAGCTTGGGTACTGGAAAACATGGAGCCATTTTAAAATTCTTGGAACGCACCTTTGATAACCAATGCGCTCAAATAGGACAAGAATGGACAGCCTTGGCTGGAGTTGTCGGTGTGCGTTCTCCCCGCGCTGGTCGATGGGATACCGTTCGTATTCCTGATGTCGTCGTGATTCCTCTAGAACAGTGGCGTAACCTGCAAAATCGTGAAGCCGTTATTGAATTAAATGAACCCCCACCTCTACTCGTTGTTGAAGTCGTCAGCGAATCGACGAAAAGCACCGACTATCGTGCCAAACGAGCCGAATATAGCGTTTTGGATATTCCTGAATATTGGATTGTTGACCCTCTAAATGCTAAAGTCACGGTTCTTGCTTTAGTCGAAGGTTGGTATGACGTGGTGGAGTTTGTGGGCAGCAATTTGATTCAATCGGGGATATTTCCTCGCCTCGAACTTACGGCTGAACAACTATTAGGTGGTAATGTTTAATGGTGAGTAGAGTCGCGTTTTCTGGATATCAAATAAGGCACGTCTAAAATTGACTTATCTGTTACTGTTACATTCACCACTAATTTTACTGCTATTTTCTAACCGAATAAAATGTACAATTCCAGACTTTTCCCCAGCTACGATTGTTATACCATCTGGTGCTACAGCATAGCAATTTAACCAAGTATCTCCAGTGAAACTAGTAATCAAATTCTCAGTTACCCCATCAAATATTTTTAACGTACCAGATACAATACATATTTCCCATTTTCTAGAGCGGCAAACCACTATTGTCTTTCCCCATTTCGCCAAACCGTTTTTGGTATAAATTATTTTTTTTGTTTCGAGGTTCCAACGAATAGTTTGATTCATTGAACTAGAAATTATATGTTTACCATCTGGTGTGACTTTCACATGCCATACATAGCCAGTATGCTCTGTAAAAGTAAAAGCCTCCTCTCCGGTTTCCAAATTCCAAATCTTGACTGTCATGTCTGCTGAACCTGAAATTAATTGCTTACCATCGGGTGTAACTGCTATAGCGTTTACATGACGGGTATGACCTTTAAATGTTTTTAGGTTCTTTCCTGTTTTTAAATTCCAGGATTCAATGTTGCCAGAACGCAACCCAGCAATCACTTGCTTACCATCTGGTGTGACGACCAAATCATGTACGGAATTTCTAAAGTTATTAACGTCTGTAAATGTATTTAAATTTTTTCCATTTTCTAAATCCCATATTTTAATATAACCATCGTCCGAACCAGAAATTGCTTGTTGACCATCCGGTGTAATTGTAATGGTTCTGATCTCATCGGCAAGTTCATTCTGAAGAAATATTTTTTTTGTCTTAACGGCTTCCAAATCCCAAATTTTTATAGTATTGTCAGTTGATCCAGATATTAGCTGTTTGCCATCTGGTGTCACAGCGAACGAACATATTGCACCCACATGATTGTTCATCAATGTGATAAGCTCTTCTTTTGTATTCAGATCCCAAATCTGGATAACACCGTTTCCTAAACCAGAAATTAGTAACTTGCCATCTGGGGTTACTGTCAGAGTATCTACTGATGATCCTACTCTTTTTATTTCTGTACATAGAGTAAAAAGTTTTTCTTTTGTTTCTAGATTAAAAATGGTGATATCAATTGCAGCAGAAATTAGATATTTACCATCAGGGGTGATCGCCATATTATTCCAAAAGCTCGTCTCACTCCATCGAGTAAAAACCTCTGTTCGATCTGCCAAGTTCCAGCCTTTGATAGCGCTATTATTAAAGAGGTTGATAGGTTTGTTCTCTAATCCAAAATCAATTAGCAAAGCAATTATCAACTTCCCATCTGGAGTGATGGAGACCAATTCGACTCGATCTGTATGAGCTTTTATTTTATTTAGCTGTTTTCCATTTTCCAAATCCCATATTCTAATAGTCTTATCCCATGAACCAGAAATCACCCATTTGCTGTCTGGCGTAACGGCGACGGATACGACAGCATCTGTATGACCTTCAAAAGTCAAAATTTCTCTTCCTGTATTGATATCCCAAACTTTGATTGTTTTATCTGATGAACCAGAAATTACTCGCTTACCATCTGGTGTAAGTGCTATTGCATTTACCCATTCTCTATGACCTGTCAAAGTGAGTAGTTCCTCTCCTGTTTCTAAATTCCAGATTATAATACTCTGATCGAGTGATCCAGAAATTAATTGTTTGCCATCGGGTGTTACGACAATAGAACTTATTGAACTCGTGTGACCTTTAAAAGTGCGTAGTAACAGCTTGTCAGGAGGGTATAAGCTAGGAGTCATAGGACGCAGCCAGGGTTCTATTGGCTGCACTTGTTCCAGCATCGCCCTAATCTCTGGCGTATCAAACGCCATCAACCGCCCCCACAATTGTCCTGCTAGTTGGTTTTTGTCGGCGGCTAAGATATGTGCTGATAGCCGAATCGCATCTTCAATTAAAGTGAAAACTTTGACTGGGGTGGGAAGTTCCGCTCCTGGCTTCCCTGGGAAAGCAGAGGGAGTAAAATTGCCGACGAATTCATAATCCTGAATCAGCGCCTGTACACCCAAGGCATCTAATTTAGCCTCGATAAAATCAAAATCAGTTAGCAAACGATACAATCGCTGAAACTGTCCGGCTTCACCAAAATGAGTGGGTAGGGTTTCTAAGGTATAGAGTCGCCTTTCTGGTGACATCGTTGCGAGTTTTTGCCTTAATTCACCCATGACTATCTTGGTTGAGAGTACATCTGGAAGTGGAGAGACGAGGACAAAGGAGAGAAGAGGATCACAGAACTCACGGAATTGAGTCGTGTAGATCCCCCTAAATCCCCCTTAAAAAGGGGGACTTTGATACCAACGGTTGTTAAGTTGGTGAGGTAAATTATTGGTTATTTTATCCATTGTCGCTGATTAGTTATCCTTTTTCTGTAATTTAGGTATACCTCATAAACCTGCAATCTGCTGTAATTTATTGTTCCCCTGTACCATAAAAGCGAAGCATCCTTTAGTCTCCCCCATGGAACAAAAAGCGAAGCATCCTTTGGTCTCCCCCTTTGGGGGACGGAAGGGGGATCAAAAGGGGGACGGAAGGGGGATCTGAAGGGAAGAGGGGGATCTATAAGGGAAGAGGGGGATCTATAAAAAAAGAGGAGGATCTACACGATAATTGATGGATCAATAATAACAAACTGAACAAATGAGTTAATATCAACCTCCAGCATTAATCACCCTCTCACTCGTTAAATCCAAATCTGGTAGCATCGGTGAAATAATCTGCTGATTACCCTGAAAAACTCGCTCTTCATAAAGCCCTTCTACCCATTCCAAGACTGTAACCTGTTGTTGTATTGGGTCAACAATCCAATATTCGGCAATCCCCCGCGCTGCATATTCAGAACGTTTATACCGATAATCTCGGTCTGCATTTTCCCTTCCGGGTGACACCACCTCAACCACCAACTGAGGCGGGGGCATATCAATCGTTATTGTAGACCGAATTGCCCCCTCTAACGCTGTTGCCAGTTCTTCAGAAAGCACCATTAAATCGGGTAAGCGCGTTGTTGCCCGTGAACCACTCACTACAATTTCTGCCCCGATTCTCAAGCGATAGGAGGGAATGCCTTGTTGGAGGAAATGGCTCAGTAAAAACATGACAATTCGCTGATTTAAATCGCTCTCTGGTGGCATAACAATTAATTCTCCATTAACGAGTTCATACTGGGTATCTGTCCCGTCGTTATAGTTCAGATACTCCTCAAGCGTCATTTTCTGGGATGTGATTGTCATGATGGTTTTGTCTCCTATAAAGATGTATCTATTCAAAAGCTTCTTGAGCGCTGACACCCGCCCGGAGTTCAAACTCCGGGCTAATAGCTCAAGTCAGCTAAAGCTGACTGAATATGGATTTTAGTCCACTTTAGTGGACTTTCGCTTTTGGTTCCTTGGGTTTGAACCTAAGGCGGTTGGTGAGACTTGAGTTTAGCGCTAACTTATAGTGGGAGATGCAAGCGTTGATGGCGCTAAAGCGCAACTACAAACTTCATTACAACCCTAATTCCTCGGCTAAATTATCGGCAATCAACGCATTAATATCTCGAATGGTTATCCCCGCCGCTTGGACAATATCCTGACGATGGAGAAAATCCTGGAAACTGGCATGATAAATACTATAACGGGTTTGTTCTTCAATCCGTTCCTCCCGTAAAAATTGATCCCAATCATCTAAAACTTCCTGCACGGTTAATGCATCTTCTCCCGCAAATTGGGAAATCAGTGAGGATGATACAGGTTTCCGGGCTTCCGCTAAAACATAGACGATTTTAATCTTAGTTCGCGGTAAGGGTTTAGCTGTCATTCCCATGCGTTGCCAATGCTGGTAATAATATTGCTGTAAACCTTGGGGTAAGTTGGCAAGATTTAAATCCTGATACGCGCCAGACTCGATATTTTCCTCGATATCTTCTAAGACATAGCGCAAATACATGAAGTTGCGATCGCTCTTTTGTGCCAGAGTGGTGATAAAGGTGGCTGTGTCTTGTCCCTGATTCTCTACCCATTGTTGTAATGAGGGCTTTTTATGAACCTGTTGCTCAATATAACGCTGTACGTCTTGTAAACTTTCTGCCCCATACTCCATTAAATTAAACAGGTAGGGCTTATTCACGGTTAATGGAACATAAGTCTGGCGTTTTGTCAAGATAAAATAAACGCCATTGGGTAAAGACTGCGGGAGATAGAGAACATTTGCCCCATCCGTCTGACTCTTCATCTCCACCTCATCCAACGCATCCACTGCAATCACGATGGGGGAATAGTGAGGGGCAATTTCGGTTAACAGTCGCGCCAAGAAATTGCCATCGCGGGTATTCTCTGGATGTAAGGGCAAATCATAGCGTAACTGATAGCGTTCAATTAACTGGCGGCAAACACTCTTGAGGAAATCATCAGCGCGATTGATGCCTTGCGATCGCACATTAAAGTATGCCACACATCCGGTCTGTCGCACATATTCGGCTAATATGGCACTTTTGCCTACACCAGGATCAGCTTCAATAATAAAATACCCATTCGGCTGCTGCTGTAAGAAGTCCTGAATCGCCCGAAACACAAACTCGCGCCCAACAAATCCTTCTGTCTTCTCCGCAATCAGGGATTGAAACTGAAGCGGAACCGCCGGATGTGTGGATAACTGGTTATGGATACGTTCTAACCAGCCTTTTATTTCACCCATATCTTGTCCAATAGTTGTCAGGGATGCTTCGATATCCTCAACCGTCACCTGCTGCGTTTTCAAATTAGCGTTAATCTGAGTCAGCAATTGTCCCTGAACAATATCCCGCAATACCGGATTATTCTGCATCTCCACTGCAAAACAGGCACACATCCGTTCAAACAAGCCTACCTGGGGAGTTACAGCCTTAGTTTGGTAATATGCGATCGCATTCTCCTGCTGTAAAATTACCTTGAGTTGTTGACGTACCACCTGAATCGTATCCCCAACCAACGCCCCATCTGGGGTTAGCAGGGAGTCAATATCAACCACAGGTGTCACCGCTAATTCGCCAAATTGCCCCTTTTCCAGCTTCTGCAAATCCGCCTTATTCCCAATAATCCCCGATAGGGCGGCGACAAAAACAAACCCTCCTAACCCGCTAATCAATTCCATCCCATCAGTCTCCTATCCCATAGCCTTAACCTCTATCTTGACATTGACCCAACCGCCATCCTCTAGGATATGTCCAGTAATAGCCATTCGTGGCAAATAAAACATAGAGACATTCCCCCTGAACGCCGCTCAATTATCAACCCAACTTTATCTTCTCCATACCGATAAAACTTGCACCCCAACCGCTAACCCCCTCTGCGTTCCTCTGCGCTTTCCCTCTGCGTTCCTCTGCGTTAAAAAAATACCCCATCCCCCCATCACCTTATACTAATAATGCGTCCCCGACTTGCGATGATGCACCGCCGTTACCCCATCCGATAACACCTTGCCATTGGTCACCACCCCATAAATCAACCAATGATCCCCACATTCCATCCGATTATCCACCGTACATTCCACATACGCCAAAGCATCGCTAAGAATCGGACAACCATTTTCCCCATCCTCTGTCGCCACCCCTGCAAAGCGGTCTTCCCCAGGGGCAAAGGGTTTGAGAAAATGCTTCATTAACCCCAAATGTTTCCCTTCCTCTAAAATATTCACGACAAATTGATCCCCCTGATACATCAACGACTCAATCGCCCGGTCTTTCGCCACCGCAATGGTTAAACCTGGTGGATTAAATGTGGCTTGGGAAATCCAATCTGCCAACATCGCCCCCGTCAGTTCTCCCTGCTTCGCCGTAATCATACAAAGTGACCCAATTAACCGCCCCACAGCCTGTTCTGTGCGGGCAACTTGGGCATCACTGACGGGTTGGCGAGACGTGCGAGATTTCTTGGCTTTCTTCAAGGCTTGGGCAAAATCCGTTCCCGCTTCTTCGGCGTATTTGAGTGTGGCTTCCGTGGGCTTAAACTTAACCCGAATCGTCTCAAAGCCAAACTTATACCCCGCATCCTTAAACTTATTTTCAATCAAATCAATCGCTTCACCACTCCAGCCAAACGACCCAAAAACCCCCGCCAGTTTGGTTTTCGTTGCTGTGGATAAAACAATTCCCAAAGCGGTTTGAATCTGGGTGGGTGCATGACCCCCTAAGGTAGGAGAACCCATAACAAACCCCTCTGCCTTTTCCACAGCAGCGCGAATCTCCTCCGGGTCAGCGATTTCGCAGTTAATCGATTCTACCCCAACTCCAGCCTTAGTAATCCCCCGTGCGATCGCCTGGGCAACGGTTCCGGTATTCCCATAAGCTGAAGCATACAGCAAGGCGACGCTTATGTCTTGGGTTTTTTGCCTCTCACACCATTGGCGATAGGATTGGGTCAGGGGAATTAAGCTGTAGCGTACCAATTGCCCATGACCTGTAGCATACAGCCTTGCTTGCACCTCCTCTACCTTATCCAGTGCCTTTTCCACCTGTCGCGCATGGGGTGCCATAACGCAATCGAAATAATAGCGGCGGTGTTCGCTAATTGTTGTCCAGCCTTCATCCATTACTTGGTCACCACACAGATGGGCACCAAATAACTTATCGGTAAATAGAACTTCGGTGTGCGGGTCGTAGGTACACAGGGCATCGGGCCAACGGGGATTCGGGGTGGGGATAAATTGGAGATGATGACCCTTGCCTAAATCCAGGGTTTCATCGCCCCGTACCACTGTTATTTTTAAATCCGGTGCATCTAAGATACCACGCAGCGCGATCGCACCGGGATTGGAACAGACAAATTGTATCTGAGGGGCGAGTTTGAGTAAGGCTTTTAGGGTAACGCCTCGGTTGGGATTGACGTGACCGAGGATGACATAATCGATTTGTTTGGGGTCGATACGGCGTTGGAGTTCGGTTAAAAAGATTTCGGTGAAGGATTCGCCCGGAGGGTCAATCAGGGCAATTTTATCGGCTTGAATCAGATAGGAATTGGCGGTGGTGCCGCGTTGTAGGGCATATTCGATTTCAAATTTGAGTCTATCCCATGTCCGGGAACGGAGAACAGTGGTGTCGGAGGCGATGGGGAGGACTTGAACGTCGCGAGGGGTAGGAGAGTTCATGGTTGAGTTTGGGGTGAATGTTTTTTTTAACGCAGAGGGACGCAGAGGGAAGCGCAGAGGTTCGCAGAGGGGGTTAGAGGTGGTTGACGACTCGTTTGAGGTTCATGGTTGAGTTTGGGGTGAATGTTTTTTTTAACGCAGAGGGACGCAGAGGGAAGCGCAGAGGTTCGCAGAGGGGGGTTAGAGGTGATTGACGACTCGTTTGATGCCGTCTTTGAGATGGATGACGTTGAAGTTGATTAGGAGTCCGAGTTTTTGGTGGGAGAGTTTGAGGTAGGTTAGGAGTTGGGCGGTGTGGATGGGATGCAGGGTGTCAACGGCTTTGAGTTCAACCATGACTTTGTTTTCGACGAGTAGATCGATTCGATATCCACATTCGAGGCGAATCTCTTCATAGACTAAGGGTAAGGGTTTCTGGGGTTCAAAGTTTAAGCCAGCCTTGTTCAGTTCATATCTCAAACAGGCTTCATAAGCTGACTCCAATAAACCCGGTCCTAACGCCGTGTGTACCTTCATCGCCAACCCAATGACTTTTCCCGACACTTCATTCTCAGTCATCCTCTGCGTACCTCTGCGTTGACCTCTGCGAACCTCTGCGTTTTAATAATAATTCCCCACTTTACGATGGTGAACCGCCGTCAATGCATCCGCCTTAGACACTCGTCCAGCGTCAACAGAGGCGTAGACAATCCAATGGTCACTCAACTCCATCCGACTTTCTACCTTACACTCTACATACGCTAACGCATCGGTGAGAATCGGCAATCCATTCGTCGCTGTTTGCGTCTTCACCCCCTCAAACCGATCGGCACCTGGGGGAAAGCGCTTGAGGAAGTGCTTCATTAACGCCTGATAATTGCCTTCTTCTAAAATATTCAGCACAAAGCGATCGCTAACTTGCATCAAAGACTCAATCGCCCGATCTTTAGCCACCGCAATGGTTAAGCCAAGAGGTTTGAAGCTGGCTTGGGATACCCAGGAGGCTAACATGGCACCGTTGATATCACCTTTGTGGGCGGTAATAATATATAGTCCGCCACTGATCCGTCCTAGGGCTTTGTCGAGATCACTATCCAGGGATTTCCGTTGCTTAATTTCGCGATCGCGGGTGAGGATTTGCCCCATATCTGTTCCGGCTTCTTCGCAGAGTTGATAGGTGGCTTCGGTTGGGGTTTCTTTGACCCGAATCGCGGCAAATCCTTCTTTGAGTCCAAGGTTGCGGAATTGACTCAATAGGGGGTCAATGGGTTCGTCATCTCCGCCATACGATTCAAAGATACCTACGACTTGCTTGGATTTTACAGCAGCCAGAACGGTACTCACGGCGGCGGTAGCGGCTTTATTCGACGCGGGAGGCATCGCAATCGCCAGTCCCCCGGCGCGACTTACGGTTTCCTGGACTTCCTGCGGATCAGCCGATTTTAAGTCCATCATTTCCACACCCACCCCAGTTTTGGTGATGCCTCGGGCAATGGCTTGGGAAAGGCGATCGCTATAACCGTAATCGGACACATAAAAGACGATGACGGAGGTTTCGGCTTTTGCCTGGGCTTTACTCCAGCGCCGATACCGATCCACCCATTCGCCCACATGATTCAATAATAGGGGACCATGACCCGTGGCGACGGTGGTTACCTCTCCCAGCTTATCCATCCGTTTTAGGGCGGAGAGAACGGAACGGGCATTGGGTGCCATTAAGCAGTCGTAGTAGAAACGGAAGTCGGCTTCTATGGCATTAATGTCTTCGTCGTAGGTGCTATCGGAACAGTAGTGCATCCCAAACGCATCACAGGTAAACATGACTTGGGTTCCAGCATCGTAGCTGAAGATGGTGTCGGGCCAATGCAGGTTGGGGGCATTGACAAATTCCAAGACATGACCTTCGCCTAAGTCCAGTTGATCGCCGTTTTTGACGATTTGCTGTTTGAAGGGGTGATGCACCAAGTCTTCTAGGAATTTAATCGCCACTTTTGATCCCACGACAGTAATCTCTGGCGCGAGTTGGACGATATCCTTAACCAAGCCACTGTGATCCGGTTCCGTGTGGCTAATAATCAGATAATCAATCTGGCTGGGGTCAATCAACCCCTTGAGGGTATCTAAGTAAAGTTCACGAAACTTTTCATGGGAGGTATCCACCAGGGCAATTTTCTCACCCCGAATCAGGAACGAGTTATAGGTGGTGCCGTTTTGCAGCCCAAACTCAATATCGAAGCGATCGCGATCCCAGTCTAAGGAACGGATAGCTGTTGTATCTGGCGCGATTTCGCCCGTCTGCATGGTTAAGCGCTTCTGGGTGCGATCGGTGAGTACTACCATTGATGTTGACTCCTGTATCAGCAACGTTTATTAAAACGATTTATATTTTCTTCATTTTTACACGATCAACCCCAGGGGCTTTATCAGAAATCCTTATAGGTGTTGAGTAGAAATACCCATCACGGCTTTTGAGTGAGTCGGATTAACTGCACCAAACCGTCATCATAGAGGATGGGTAGAGTGTAGATAATTCTGCTGGTATTGATACTCGTACTGAACGAAAATTCTATGAACAAGCCTGAAAAAACATTTGAACTGCGTTTGCATCCACGGGCAACTGAGACAGTATCACTCAAGATTCCTACAGACACAGTGGAGTCACTCAAAAAAGTGGTGGCTAGTCGAGATATGTCATTGGATGCTCTATTGAAGTTTTATATTGGTCAAGGATTACGACAGGATTTAGCTAAACTTTTTGGGTCAAGACTGTCGCATTATAGTGATTTACATCAAGCCCCTACTCGTACACGAGCCGCTTTGAGAGTTACTCGATTTCGCAAAGTTTGGTATAACTCTATCTCCTCGGATTTATGCCAAAAGAGAACAACTAAACCATATCGCTGTTTATAGTCAAATCCTGTCGAGAATCTTTGCTGACAACCGACAACCAAATGAATAACTGGTTCCGTCTCACCATCGGGTATTGTGAGTTTCGGTTTTCTTGACCACTTTATCCTTCTAACTTGCAGTGTTGACCACTGAACGTCAGTTTTTGGAGGTCGTAGTTTTATTTCCTTGCCAGGAGGAAGAACATCAACATCTTGTGCGGCATTTCTAGCTCGATATAGTTCCACCTCTTCAGTCGTTAGTCCATGCAATGCCTCTATCCACATTGTATTGGCAAGATACTCTTTTCGACTGGATTGAACTGGCGGGTCATAAGCAAGTGCAACCGTGATACCTCTCTTTCCTTTGGTGGAAAGAAACACTTGAGGAACAGCTACACGATAGATGTGAAGTTTATCTAATTCAACCTCATCCATCGCAATTAAACGAACTTGATTTTTTTTCGACCAAGTTAAGTCGTCTACAGAACATATACCGTAACCCACCAAACGAAGTGTTTCTTTCTCATCCTCTAACCAATCTGGAGGACATGGAGGCGGAATTGTTGCACTACCTACTAATGCACGAATTAAATTTGCAGATGGTTTTTGACCAAGGGTTGTCTCTAGACTGACAGACGCGATCGCACAAGCATGAGCTACATGAGGACAAGCGAAAGAAGTACCATATCTGGCTGTAATAAATCGACCATTTTGCTCTTTCTGAATGGTTGGTTCACCGAGAAAAATGAAAGGTTTCCAACTGGGATTTCCGCCAACTACTGTTTGAATTGCCCAATTGCCACCATAGGCAACAATATCGGGTTTAATAGCAAAATTTTTCGTTCCAGAAGAGAGTCCTGGTCCAATTCTAGTGAAGGGTGCTGGTGCATTAGCTGGCACACCTGCGAAAGCATCTCTTAACCGAGGTCCAGTATTCTGTTGATGATGCCCCAGTGCATCTGATCTAGCTATAGCACCAACGGTAAGAACAAGAGCGGCTGTACTAGGATTACAAATTCTTTGATTCTGATCATTTAATAAATTTTCTCGGATAGCTTTCTGAGCTTCCTCTCTGGTATAAACGGCTTCTGGTATCGGAGGATCTGGACGGTTCCCAGCAGCTTGAACAATAACAATATCTAGTTCTCTCGCTAATTCATCGAGTTTCTCTGCCCACTGAAACTGCCTTTCTAGACGGTAGACTTCATCTCTTGAGGCAATTGAAAGGTTAAATATTGAACACTGCCTTTCATGAACAAAGTATCGAATAGCCTCTTCGATAATCAACTCTGCACGGCGGTTTGCTGGGATATCAACTTCTTCTGAAATACGATTATGGCATAGCACTTTCGCACTACAAATCCTAACTCTAGGTTGCCATTGGTGACTTTCGATACACTTGGCAATATCACCGTGGACAACTAAACCTGCAACCGAGGTTCCATGACCATTCAAGTCAGTTGTCGTGTTTTCTCCAGTATCAAAATCTCGCTCTTCAATCACCCAATTTACCAGCAATGGATGTCCTGATACCACACCACTATCTACTACACAGACAAGGGGATCGTCATCCAAAGGAATTGGGACAGGATCAGGAAGTGTAATCTCATCAAAGATTTGCGAGTAAGCTTGTGACAATTTAGGAGGAAGATCAACACGAGCAACCCAGTCCAACTCTAGAAGAGCTTCAGCTAACTGTCTGGAACCATAAACTTTAATTAGGAGTAAACTGGATGTGCGTACTTCCTCTGTTAATGCACCGCCATAATTTGCACACATTGAGCGGATGTCACTTAGTACCTTGCGAGCATCTAAAGGATCTCCAGGATGCCAAAGATCAACATCTACATAGAATGACTCAACGTCAGGAAATCCCTCTTCACGAAGACGCACCCCAATTCTTTCATCTCGTGATATAGAACGCACGGCTTGTAGAGCGTCACAAAAATTTTGCCTCATACCTAGAGGCAAAACTTCACGATTATTAGCTTCTGTTCTGTAGAGTCGAATTTCTTCTTGTAAATGCTGACGAGATGTTTCAGTAGGAAATTGAACAAGAAACCGATATCGCTCTTGGTTTCCAACTTTATCCTTATATTCGCTAACAACCCAAGCTCCAAAACGCTGCTCAAAAATATCTCGCAGATCAAGATTGACACTCCCGAACTCTAAAACGAAAAGTTTGGAAGGCTCTATTCCACAACCTTGACGAACTTGAGATATTTGTTGAACTGCCTCAGTTATATCTTGAGAAACGTCTTGAGCATGTTGATGAAAGTCTTCTGGTATGGGAGGTTTTGGTCTGGGAAACTTATTGTTTGGTCGCCGCCTCTCGGGTTGACGTTTTACATCCCGAACAAACTCAATGTGCAAATACTGACCCGAACCCGGTTGAAGTGTTGGCATAATTTCTTAATCTTTATCAATTGTTGCCATAGGACTGTTATATGCTTTTTCCAGGATAGCCTTACGATAAGAATATCGAGAGACAGCTTCTGCCACATCTTCCTGGGTGATTTGCCGAGTACCCTGAATAGCACATGACTTACGGATATCGAGACAAACTCGCTCGGCATCTGCATAAGTTGAGTCGGAGAGATGACTCACAATTTCATTGACTTGTGACGCTTTAAATTTTAGAGGGACTAGTCTTTTTTTGACCAACTGATTAAGCTGCTGATTCGTCGGTTTCTCAAAACGAATTATATCATCAAACCTTCTCCAAGCGGCTGGATCTAAAGCCTGCTCAAAGTTTGTTGCCGCAATGATCAGTGATCTGCCACTGAAGTTATCCACAATTTGGAGATATGAATTAACAACTCGCTTAATCTCACTATGCTCTGTCGGATCATCCCGCGAACGACCAATAGCGTCAAACTCATCAAAAAACATCACCCACTGTCCTCTTTGAGCATAGTCAAAGACTCTGCGGAGATTAGCAGCTGTTTCACCTAGCAGTGATGAAACAACAGCATCAAAGCGAACATATAGCAGAGGCAATCCTAATTCTGCGGCAATGGCTTCGGCTGCTGCTGTTTTACCGCATCCAGATGGACCGCAAAACAAAACCCGTCGCACTGGAAGCAAACCATTCGCCTCCAGCACTTCCCATTCCCGAAATTCACGCATAAGCCTCTCAATAGAATGCCGGATCTCTTGGCTCAAAATCAGATCATCCAGATAACGGCTAGTCCACTTTGTTTCAAGTAATCCGACTCCCTTGTCGGCATCTCGCGGAATAGGTTCAAACAGTGTCAAATTAGACGGTTGTCCTTGTTCTATATACCCGTTCCCATTCTTCAGTATTCGCTCTAGCTCGTTTGCCAAAACAATATGATGCTTCTTTCTCTCCTGTTCAATAATTTCTGCCGCCGCTTCACGGAAAGCTCGGTCATCACGCTTTTGGTAGCTCTGTAGGAGTTTTTTTAACAGATCTGCTCTTGCCATTGTTCTCTTTATACGCTACCCAAGCGTCGTTAACCTAATAGGAAAAACATAGTTTGCACTATCCTCAACTGTATTTAGGATTTAACTGGTGTTGAGATAGGCTATAGCTTCACAAATTAGTTCAATTGTACTACAAAAGGAATGCTAAAACTATTAAGATTTGATGATCAACAGGACGATTATCTCCTTTGGCTCAACTGTAGATAGGCTATCATCTTTAGGTGCGATCGCCTGATGGCTCATTATCACATTTTTACAATGCCTGTATTGCATCCAAGCAGAACATTAATACAATACTTCAAGTCAATTCGTCGCAGATAGAATCAAAGCAAAATTCCCTATCTGAGTAAATAAAATAGACCTTGAAACACTGGGGTCTTTAGGTTGAAGCCCATTAAGCTGATGTGGATTTAAATTGGGTATTCCCTATTCCCTGTTACACACCGAGCGAAGCCGAGGTGTTCCCCGTTCCCTTTGTCGAATTTAAGGATGTCAACCTAAATCCTGAACAGCTTACTGAAAAGAGCGATCGCGCCTCTACCTAAAGTCATAAAAACCCCCAATCCAATCATACTCTTAAGTTAGAGGCAGATAGGAGCTTATTTTTGCTAAAAGATACCCAATACATCAAAATATTAGAGAATTGGGTGCTATGAAAAACACTATACTTTCTTCTGTCCAACACCTTAAACCAATTTTTTCCTGGCTATCGGTCGGACTCTTTGCCAGTGCTATTGGTGGAAGTATTGCCCCACCTGTCAAGGCACAGAACTACTCAGATATCCAAGGTCATTGGGCTGAACAATGTATTCAAGGATTGACTCAGCAAGGAGTAGTCAGTGGTTATCCCGATCAAACCTTTAAACCAAATAATATGATTACTCGCGCTGAATATGCGGCGATGATTGACCAGGCATTTCCGAATACCGCCTTAGAACGAAATGCGATTAATTTTAAAGATGTCTCCGCCTCCTATTGGGGTCAAGATGCGATTCAAAATACCTATCGCAAAGGATTTCTCTCTGGATATCCGGGTCAAGTCTTTAAACCCAATGATTTGATTGTACGGGTAGAAGCCTTTGTCGCCCTCGCTAACGTTTGTTTGGTGTGCTTTGGTGTTGGATGATCGGCAGGAAAAGCCAACAGTAGCTAGATTATCATTCCGGGATGCGATCGCGATCGCTACTATTCGCCGCTATTCGATACAGTAGGGATGTGACATAGCTAACGTGGTGGAATAGATTTTGCTGATAAACCAGTTGTAGTTGTAGGTTGGGTTGACGACAGGAAACCCAACAGAATATAGGATATAGGGCTAAAGCCCTTACTACGAACCCAAGCTAATCCATCAAACTAGATGTGTCACGCCAGTAAGATACAATTCAATTCTTCACTCATGGCAACATCTTCTTGGAAACCTAAAGGTAAATCTCTCCCATCAACCGTGATTATCCGGTTGGGCAAGTTTGTCTGGACAACAATGTGGCAGATTATGATGTCCAAACTAGCACCACCCAGCAAAAAGGGAGAATACATTCGCCCAGAGAGTCAGTTTAGACAGACGATTGGTACAGACGCCGGAAATCCCTATCCACCCGCCCCAGGGCGCTATACTCTGTTTGTGGGACTCGGATGTCCTTGGGCGCATCGGACGCTTGTTGTTAGGGCGCTGAAGGGATTGGATGAGGTGATTGGAGTATCGATTGTCTCGCCATCTTCAGATCAGGGAATCTGGGTGTTTGAGAAACCCGAAGAAGGCTGTCACACGTTGCCGGAATTATATCAGTTAGCCCAATCCGGTTACAGTGGACGTTCGACGGTGCCAGTTTTGTGGGATAACCAGACGAAAACGATAGTTAATAATGAGAGTGCCGAGATTATTGTTATACTCAACTCTCAGTTTAATCAGTTCGCAAAGAATTCTGCACTCGACTTGTATCCAGAGGATCTGAAGTCCGCGATCGCTGAGTGGAATGATAAAATTTACCATACGGTGAATAATGGCGTTTATCGCTGCGGTTTTGCCCAATCTCAAGAGGCTTATGATCAAGCCTGTGATGAATTGTTTACGACACTCAATGAAATTGATGCGGTATTAGAGACAAATCGCTATTTATGTGGGGATAGAGTGACGTTGGCAGATGTGCGTCTATTTACAACCCTATTCCGCTTTGATATTGTTTACTATGGACTCTTTAAGTGCAACCGTCGCCGGATTAAAGACTATCAAAACTTAGGCGTTTACCTGCGCGATTTGTATCAGCTTCCGGGGGTTGCGGATACCTGTGATTTGGAGAGTGTTAAGCGAGATTATTATGGGAATTTGTTTCCGCTGAATCCTGGCGGAATTATCCCTAGTGGTCCCGATGTGTCTAGCCTTATGGAACCTCATAGTCGAGAGACTGTGGGCAAAGCTTCAGTGAGAAGCTAAGTAGGGTCTGCTGAATAAGTCTTGTGGTGGGAATAGGGAATAGGCAATAGGCAATAGTTTCAACATCTCGACTTACAAAGAACGTTTGCCATGGTAAAAGTTCCTGGTAAAATTTTGTCCAACGTCTAGTAGTTAAGATGGGCTAAGTGTAGTTACTAGACCACCATTCTCGCACAATACGTCCGTCGCGTTATAGTGCTGCCACAAAACCCGATAGAGATGTAAAGGCGAAGTCTTACCCTTCACCCAAACAGGTGGTATTTTTTCGAGGGGAATACTCGGATCACCCAGCTTATCAAATGTACTTTGAGCGATTAAAATTTGCCCAGCTTGAGCCACGTCACAAATTCGACTGCTCACATTCGTTGTATCACCAATTGTGGCATATTGAATCATATTTTTAGAACCAATATTTCCAGCCGCGACTGTGCCTGTATTCAAACCAATGTGAATTTGAATCGGTTGTCGGTTTTCGCGAATCCATTTCTGATTTAAGCGAGAAACTGCCCATTGCATTTCAATCGCTGCTTGTACCGCTAAATCCACATCATTGGGTTGGCGATACGGTGCGCCCCAAATTGCTAGAATTCCATCACCGATGTACTTTTCTAACGTTCCTTCGTAAGGAAAAACAATCTCTTCTACAATGACTTGGAAATACTCATTCAGCATTTCAACAATCTGACGCGGTTCCATTTCCGCCGACATTTGCGTATAGTTGCTAATATCGGCAAACAAAGCCGTCACTTCTGTCTCCACCGTGGCTAAATTACCTTCTTCCCGTAACTTGCGACTCACAGATTGAGGAAAGAATCGTTCCAACTTTGCCCTCATTACTTCCTGTTCCTGCATCTTTTTATACAGGCGGGAATTTTCAATCGCGATCGCGGCTTGGTTGGCTAGACACGTTAAAAACTCTAAATCTTCATCGGAATAGATATCAGTCATTGATAAATTATCCACATACAATACCCCAATCACCTCATCTGCGGGCTTCAGAGGAACACACATTGCGGCATGAATCCCTTGTTCGACAATAGAGATTGAATCGTTAAATAAGCCATCTTTGCGAGCATCACCCGTGAGAATTGCATCCCCCTGATGACGGACAAAATTAGTAATTTTACTACTGTAAAAATTCTCGTCAGTCGGGATGCCAGAGCGCCAGTTTACAGCTTTTTGTTCCAGAACACCACTGATTTGATTAACCATCAAAATAGTGACGCGATCGATATGCATAATTTCAAATAGCAAATCGACGATTTTTTGCAGCAATTGATCGGGATCTTCGGGAGAGGATAATTGTTTACTGACTTCCAGCAAAATTTGCAATTTATCAACCGTTCGTTGATGAGCATCCTGCTGCTTCAGTTTAATAATAGAGTTTTCTGACTTATCAGATTGCAATAAATCAGTGATGGCAATTCTAGTTTTTTCCGGAGAGACTTGCTTGACAATTGATATTTCAGTATCACTGTCTGATGATACAGTGTTCTCAACCCTAGGGATTTGCTGTACAAACTTAAACGATACATCCCCTAAACGAATAAAATCTCCATCCTTAAGTTGACATTGTTCAACTTTAAACTCATTCACAAACGTACCATTGAGGCTATTGAGATCCCGCAGTATCACAGCGTCAGGGGAGAGCAAAATCTGAGCGTGGTAACGGGAAAGATAGGTATGGTCAACTACAATAGTGTTATCCTCTTCCCGCCCAATCGTATTCGCGCCCCAACTTAATGGATAGATTTGCTTGTGCAAGATTTCACAAGTACAGATTAAGTAAGTCACTTTTTTAAAGAGGTAAGACTGTTAAAAAATAGTCTTATTTAATGTTCCTATTTCACTATTCTGGCTACAGGGATTCTTTCAGATAGATATGTGTTAGGAGTTGGTGAGGAATTGGTAAAGAGTCTATAAAGTGGTCATTCGTCATACTCGCTTTCATCGAGAAGCAAGCTACGTCATTCGTCCTTTGTTAATTGTTCATGGTTCCACCGAAAATTTTATTCTCTCCCTCATCTTCCCCATCTTCCCCATCTTCCCCATCTCCCTCATCTTCCCTATCTCCCCTATCTTCTCCATCTCATTAACACGGAAATGCCTCAGGGGGAGCAATATCAGCTCCTGCTTGTACACCACCAGTTTGACTCGATTTAATCCCAGGCGTATGAGTAGATTGGCTAGTTTCAGCTTTTGGAGACATAGAGTTTTGACCCGAAGGAACAGGTTCAGGTTCCGCTGTGTTTTGGGGTGCAGATTGTTGGTTCGACATCCAGTTGAGTCCTCCCACTGCTCCTGCAATCAATGTGGCGTAACCTAGATATAAATGAACCGATTTAAGGTGAAACCCTGTCGCTACTGGATCTTTATACCAGGAAGGAATCACAGACTTGACCGGATCAATTTCCGGCAAAGACAAGGCTAACCCTACACCATCTAACCCCAGTGCATAACCAAGCCGGCGAATAAAACCACGAATATAAATATCCTCGGGTAGTTGCGCCAGACTACCCGTTTCTAATGCTTCAATTTGATGAATGGGAACTAAGGTTTGGCGATGTAGTTGCTGAAGGCTCAAAGAGCGGGATTTACGCGCTCGTCGCAGTTGTTGACCAATTTGCTGCAACATCTCTTCCCGTTCTAGGGAAAGCTTTTGCGCGGCTAATTCTGCTTTAGTGAGTTTTTTACGCGACTGAGTTTCCCCAATCTCTCGATCTGCTAAACTGGGCGATAAGTTTGTCTCAACCCTATGGGACATCGTTTCTTTCGAGCCAATGGGACATTCCCTCTCTTCAGTTTGGGGAATCTCCAACTCCTCCTCTTCGGTTTCTGTCGGTTGATTCATTCCGTCAGAAGCCACAGGAGTCACAGGAACAACCTTATACTGTCTGGCAAATTCCTGAAATGTCAACCTGACTGCTTCTCGCCCCACCGCCTTGACCAGAATATGGGCGTTGCTTGAGGCTTCTCCTAACATCGTTTGTAACCCAGCCATGGTGCGGCGGTAAACTTCACTATCGATGAGTTCCGCCTCAATCTGATTCAGAATAGACCGCAATCCTTCCTGAGAAAGTTCAAGGGTTGAGCTATCGATAGAACCATTACCATACGTAGGTTGCATTACCATAACTTGCTCTTGCTCGTTGTTGTTTACATATTTAAGGATGAGGTACTCCAGAGTCAGGGATTCGGTTGGATAGGATGAATTACCTACTCCTTTTGGGCGGTCAAATCCTAGCATCCTTACCTCCAACATTATTGAATGAACACCAAAGCCGGAGTTTGGAGTTCATTCATCTGACCCGCAACAATTGTTAATAAATTGATAAGGGTACCGAAGGCGTTTGATTACCTTTTTCTGTCATCAAGGCATTCATCCGGATAATCTGATACTAAATCCGGGTTAACTATTTCCTTTTTGGTAAGGACAAGGCAGATGGCAGATGGCAGATGGCAGAAGGCTTCCAGGAAACAGCACCCCGGTGATACAGGAGGTTAATGAAGCAGATTTGGTATGAATTATGGCAAACTAATCAACGTATGATCCAACGTATGATCAATGATAAAAACCCCTTCATGCTAGATGAAGGGGTCTTATTGCATCTGAAAATTGAATTTAGGAATGGAGCCTACGGGAATTGAACCCGTGTCCGCATTGGGTATTTACCTACCGATCATTCACAGGTTTAGCCCTTCTCATCCTCAGGGCGGGAACCATCCATTATCCCGGATGGTGGGATGCTTTGGTTAGGTCTTTGCTAGCCAGCCGACCAAAGACAGCTAACTAGCGCATCCGTTGGGGTTGTGTCCTTAGCCCTTAACGGAGTCAGACTAAGAACGCTCGAACCTATAAGAGGTGTTTAAGCGGCTACAGGAGCTGCCTTACGAGCAAAAGGAACGATGTTGTTCGCAGTTACTTTTGTTTGAGTCCGGGATTTACGAGAGAAGACTCACTCTCGACCTGTATCACGGGTTGGCTTTCACCAACACGTCGAAACCATTAAGGCCCCCTGTGATATATTCTCATTTTAATCAAAAGTTTAGCGATCGACCACCGTAGCCTGAGGATGTGTTGAGTGTTGAGGAAAGTAGGGGCGGGTTTAGGGATTGTCGCACAAGCTATTGATGGTAACCTTTGTACAAAACCCGCCCTGACTGAGTGTTGACCCCCTGGGAATTGACGATTGGCAACCGATAACGCTTACTACACCAGAAAAAACTGTATTCAATGTTACAAAAATTTCATTGGTGGGAGTGTAAAACGTGTCATGCTGGTTACATATAAAGAAACGTAAGTGAGGAGCTAGAATCTTGAAAAAGGTAGAAGCGATTATTCGACCATTTAAGCTCGATGAAGTTAAAATCGTCCTCGTCAACGCGGGAATCGTCGGCATGACGGTTTCGGAAGTTCGAGGATTTGGACGCCAAAAAGGTCAAACCGAACGCTATCGCGGTTCCGAGTACACCGTCGAGTTCCTGCAAAAGCTCAAGGTGGAGATTGTCGTCGAAGATTCCCAAGTTGATATGGTCGTTGAAAAAGTGATTGATGCGGCTCGCACGGGTGAAATTGGCGACGGAAAAATCTTCATCAGTCCCGTTGAGGAAATTGTCCGGATCAGGACGGGTGAACGGAATCTGGAAGCTGTTTAAACTAACGGCTACTAACTATAAGGCGGGACAAGATGAAGAAAAAGGGCGATTTGTTCATAAGCGAATGAAATAACTTAGAGTGGGATGAAAAAAGGAGAGAAACAGCTTCTGAGGCACTCCTTAAAAAACATCTCACAACTCTTTTCTAGATGCGGCAATACCGACGCATCTTGTTTCGCCTTATAAAAGCTTGAATCATGGCTTCTTCTGCATCTACAGAGTTGCCTGCTATCCACGTTAAGCAATAATTGTAAAGGTCGTTATAATTCTCCCGCCAGAGCAGCCAAAAAGTATCGCGATCGCACTTGCCCATTGTCCCACATCCCTCGCCAAGATAGGTCAACCGTTAGAGGTAGAATTTCGCGGTAATACTTATCCCGCCGTTGTCGTCAAAAAACCCTTTTATCGTGCCAAAAAACCTTCCGATTAATCCCCTACAACCTTAACAGGGAAAGAACATGGAAAATTTAGAAATTTTGCCATCCCTATCTCAATGGGCTACTAATCTCACATTTGCAAGGATACCCAAAGCAGCCGTTGAAGCAGCGAAGAGATCAATTATTGATACCTTTGCGGTTGGTTGTGCCGGATCAACCTGGAGTACAATAACAGCACTCAAAAAAAGTAGCCAAGAGTTGTATCAAGGCTCAAGTGCTGATTGTCTGGATTTTCAAACAACTCTATCCCCTGTGGGAGCGGCACTTCTTAACAGCGCAGCCTGTCATGTCTTGGATTATGATGATACATTTTACCCAGGCGTTTTACACCCTTCTACAGTAGTTTTCCCATCAGCATTAGCCTTAGCACAATCGGTAAGGAGTGATGGTCAATCACTGCTAACAGCATTTATCGCTGGCTTAGAAGCCGAATGTATTCTCGGTAAGATGGTTCAAGATACTCTCTACAACCAAGGCTGGTTTCCCACTGTAGTTTTAGGTGTAGTCGGTTCAGCAATTGCTGCATCCCATCTGTTGAAACTATCGGCGATTCAAACCAGCTATGCGGTTAATATCGCACTCAGTCAAAGTAGCCTTTTGCCAAAAAGGGGAACACCTGTTAGACCCTATCTTGTGGGTCGTGCCGCCGCAATTGGTGTAGAATCCGCGTATATTGCTCAGGCAGGGATTAACTTAGATGTTGATGCCTTTGCTCATGCCTGTCATCAACTTTTTTCACAGATTAATCCTCACCTAAATTTTGATGTCAGTCTGGTCAAACAGCTTGGCAAGATTTGGTCTTTAGTCGAACCGGGCTTTGCACTCAAAAGGTATCCCGTTTGCTCATCAGCCCAGGCAGCTAGTGAATGTTTGCAGAACGTAGTCACACAGCACGAGCTTGATCCTGCTGATATTCAATATTGAAAAAAAATTCCAGGAACCGCTGTTAGAAAATGTCAACCCCTAATTCTGCGTTCGAGTCAATCGATTGGCATCAATATCGAGTAGACTATATCTATAACGAACTCAAGGAACTTGGTAAAACTGGGGATACTTTGAGTGTCGAAGATTTGATTCCTTTTGATCAATTCCATCCCCTCTCCACTACAGCACTTGATGAAGCGGTCAAACAACTAGGAATTTTACCATCTACTCACGTACTTGATATTGGTGCAGGGGTTGGGGGACCAGCGCGTTACCTAGCTCATCAATATGGATGTTCTGTGACAGGGGTTGAACTTCACCCCCAGATGTGTGCGGCTGCAATTGAATTGACCCAAAAAACAGGTTTATCCGAACAAGTTAATTTTCTCCAGGGAGATATTACAACTATCGACCTGAATGGTCAAACCTTTGACCACTGGATTTCTATTGGGGTTTTTCTGCATATTCCAGACCGTTCTACCTTATTTTCAACTTGTTTTCGCCTACTGAAACCGGGTGGGAGTGGTTATATTGAAGACTTTTTTGAGCGCCAACCCCTCACTGCTGATGAGAAAGTCCAATTGACAGAAACCCTTGCCTGTCCTTATTTACCAAATCGTGACCAATATCTGGCAGACTTAGCGGCGGCTGGCTTTGTCGATTTACACTTTGAGGACGTGACTCACTTATGGCAACCTTGGGAAATTCAAAGACCTGTAGATTTTGAGCAAAGCAAATCCCGGCATCTGCGCGTCCATGGTGATCAAGTTGTTCAAAGTATGAGGCATCGTTACCAAGTTTGGGCAGAACTTTTTCAACGGGGCAATATCGGAGGCGCGAGAATTCGTTGTCAACGCCCGAATGCCTAAGTTGGAATGTGTTGAATAGGTTGATAGTTGAAACTTTAGGAGATAATTGATACTGTAGGGGCGACCCGCTTGCACTAATTAGGGGCTGCTGAATAAGTGTTGTGGTGAGGGGGAGCTGGGGAAGCTGGGGAAGCTGGGGGAGCTGGGGGAGCAAGGGTACATTTTCCCTGAGTAAGGTGATGCCATACTTATGAAGGATGCTACCCCATTTCCTTGCACT